>JAUYDD010000160.1 GCA_030704765.1 Nanobdellota archaeon
AGGTTTTTTGCCACGGCAAAAAATCGCCTGCTGGCGAGTGTGGTTTGATTGGCCCTTGTTTTTAGGATGCTCGAGAATTGAAAACTGTAACATTTGCTACGACCACATGATAAATCATGAGGTTTTCAATTCTCGACATAATAGCATTTACTTATTTTGTTGGAGTAGGAATAGCTATCTTAACAAAGCAAGTAAATTTAAGTGATTTTATTAGTGTTGGAGTATTGATCGTTATTTCTTTTGGAATACTCGGGATTTGTTCATCATTATTTTTTAATGCTGTATTTCATATAAAAAATATACCGAGAGTTGTTAAAGAGATTTAATTCTTGTTACTCATCTCAATCAGATTGAAAATCTTCTTCTATTTTTTATTAATTTAAATCATAATACAATATTTATATTCTGCAAAGCAGAATTTCCTGCTTTATCTAAAACAATTAATGTTATATCATGATTCCCTTTTGTAAAGCTTTTTTGAACAACACATTCATTATATTTGTTTAATCTCGAACACAAGATCTGAGGTCTTCCAAAATTATCTATATAATTAATTTTATTAAAGTTCTTTTCAATCACACTAATATTAAAATTAACATGACCTCTGTCAACATTATACTTAAGTGAACTTATTATTGGAAGAGTTGTATCAACATAAATTTTTATAGGTTTTGATTGTTTAGTGTTTCCAGCAATATCTTTGATAATAAAATAATAATTTATTAATTGACCATCATAATTTTCAAAGATTCCGCCAAAACTTGCTATTTGTCTATTTTTTGTATTTAATACAATAGAACCTTTGGTTTTGTTTCCATTTATGTATAAGTCAACCCAAGCAGGATTATCATCACTAAATTCAACAATTAGTTTTGAAGAGCTATTTACAAAAGAATTTTGTACAGGAATTATTTTATTGATTTTTGGTTCAAAGCTATCAATAAAAAATGTAACATTATCATAATAGATATTTTTATTCATTGATGTTCCTCTTGCAATCAAAAGATGATTTCCTTCTACAAACCGTGTAAACTTACTACACTTATTCTTATTTGTGCACAAAGTTCTCCATCCAGAATTCTTGTTTATATTAAAGTAATCAATATATTCTATTTTAACAAGAGTTTCGTTTGATAATGTACTAAGGTTTATGCTTTGACTATCATATTTTCCGCCATCAATTGGAGATATTATAATAATCGGCCATTGAGGACATGTTAGATACTGAGTCTCATTCCAATAAGATGGATCATAATCTATCTGGCAATCATCTTCAATTTTAGTAACTGCACAACATTTCGAATAATTATTATCAATATAAAATTTTATTCTATTTTGCTTTATGGAATTTCTATCACAACCTGACCAATCAGTGTAAAAAGGACCTTGAATATCTTGAGAACAATAATTACAATATACTGTTTGATTATCCCAATATATTTTATTTTCTCCATTGTTCCATAAATCACTAGGAAGTTTTGTTATGAGATAACAATTATTATAATTTGAATCATATTCAATTCTGCTTCTATTTTGAATTTTAGTATCTTTAATTGAGCAGACAGTTTGATTTTGCCAACTTGACCATGATGTGTTTAAAGGTATTGGTTGGCAATAATCAGTTTTTATTTTAGGAAATTCACTATAATCTCCCTGATAAGTATCATTGATTAATTGTGTTTTTTTGTAACAATCATTTAAATCAGACACATTTATACAATATGAATAATCATCAATCCTATTTTCCCTATTTACGCAAGTCCAGTTAGGAATACAATTATCGCAAAAATCTGTTGTTCTATATTCTATTACTGTTGAGTTAATAGATCCATTACAATTATTTGAATCATACTGTGTTCGATTTCGAGTTTGATTAATTTTATCAATAATTAGACATGAGATATTTTTCCAATCTGACCAAGTGGTATTTGTCAAATTAGCTATACAGATACAATTACCATTTTGACAGATTTGATTAGGAGAACAGTTCTTAACAAATGTTTCATTGATAAAACTATTATTAATACAGCTTCCATTAGAACATCCCCTAAAAATGCAGGTTTGATTATTATAAACTGTATTTCCTTTACAATAATTTAATCCAAAATTAGAACACGAATTATTTCCACAATCAATGATTAATTGGAAAGTAGTTGAATTAGAACAATAGCTTTGAATTGTGTTTGGGTTCATGCAAATAAATGATAAATAACTTCCAGTAATATTATTTCTAGAACAAAAGTTATTTCCTATAAATAGATCTGTACCACATTGAGAATTATTATAGCATATAACTCCAACATCTAAAATAAAATAAGAACTATTTATAGTTCTATTTGCTATATCTTGAATCTCAAACCAATATGCTATCTGGTTTTTATCAAACTGAGTTAGATTTGGATAAAAATTACAAGTCTGGTTAATTCCAGAAGAACATTCTGAAGAATTTTTTATATTTGTGTAAAGATTATCTATATTGTTTTTTATTATTAGTTTAATAAATTTAATATTTTCTTCTGAATACGTTACACTGAAATTATATATAGACGAAGGAACTCTTGTCTTGTTATCTGGTAGTTGGAAATGAATGATCGGAGATTTAGTATCAACAATTATCTTTGTAGAATTCTGGATAAAATTATTAGGATCATTTGTATAATCTTTTATAGAAACATTGATTAAATGAGTGCCATCTTTTAGATTTAATGTTGAATTAATTATCTGGCATTGTGTACAGTTTGAAACAATTACAATATTATCATATATTTTTATTTCTTTTGCAGTTTTATTTATTGCTTCTATAGTTAAATTAATTTTATTATTTATTAAAAGATTTTGGGTTGGCCAACCCACCATATTTACTATTAGCTTTGTAGGATTCTGACTTGCACATCCCACATCAAAAATACAATTACTTGCATAACCTCTATTACCACTACCATCACATGATTCTTGACATTTATAATCTCCTATTTGATTGTATTTACCTATTCCAGTTCCTGACGAACATCTTAGTGTGGAATCATAAATTGTTGAATTATCGTAATTAGAACAAACATTAGCTCCATTATTTGCATATTTACAAATTCCACAAGTTGCATATGTAGAATCAACTGAACTCGCATAAGTATTAAAACCATCACAATAATAATCTCTAAATATAATATAACTTGTATCAACAGGACTATTTGTCCCAGAAACATAATAATAATCATTCCATCCTATCGGTTGTTGGCCATAAGTCTTAGGTATTCCTAAAGATGTATCACAACATGAACCAGAAGTACAAGCAGTAAGATTATGTGTTTCCATCCAAAATAATTTATATAATCCTGCGACATGTGACATTGCTTGAGGTATCAGAGTATTTCCTATTATTTGACAATTAGTTATACTTATAGTGCACCATCTGAGTATATTACAGGTATTCCTACTTCCTTTATCTATTAATCCATTAACATCATCACTATCATAATTTCTTGATTTTATTGCCATGTTATAAAATAAGCTATATAAATCTGATGTAGATATATAAGTTAATCCATTTGAGTTATAATTTAAATAATGAGTACTCATATAATCTTCGTAACTATCTGAAATTGGATGGCTATCTAAATTTACATGAGCCGGCATTCCCATATCTTCTAACAAATGAATTGTCCAACCTAAATATTGATAAGATAGTTGCTTATTGGAATTATAATAATAAATTGCATTATCATAATATATTTTTGCTAGAGAGGGATTACAATAATATCCACTACCACATCCTGAGACTGAACAGCTATTTGAATAAGGTTCCCAAAAATGATTGCATCCGGATATGATACCTGGTCCAGGTTCATCTTGTGACGCTGATTTTATAGTGCTAGAATAGTCTAATATTTCTTGTTTATTCCAAATCTTCATTGCTTCAGTAGTTATATAGCCATGAACAACAGATACATGCAATGTCACAACAACCAAATCCCCCTCAGAAACATTATAATTTCCTTCATAAGTATTATTCTCAAAATATTGTTTAATCTTATATGCTCCAGGTTCAACAGAGATATTTACTATATGTAAGTTTATATTATAAAACAAAGTCTGCACAATATTTTCTTTTCCATCTTCAATATTTATTATTTCAACCCTCGTAAAATTTGTTTCATTTAGTGTTTCAGGAAATATGATCTGTATTGTAGCATTTAAATTTCTATCAGAAAGATTAATACTCGCTAATCCATAACCAAAATAATTATCTTTACTTTTATTTCCTAAATCAATAGCATCTCTTTGTAATTTAGCTCTTATATCATTATTTGTCCAACTTGGATAATTTTCTTTTATTAAAGCAGCAATTCCTGCAACATGCGGTGCTGCCATAGATGTTCCATCATAAGAATTATATCCATTTATACTCGTAGATATTATATTTTCTCCTGGAGCAACAAATTCTAATTCATCACCAGCACCATTTTCACTTGTTAGTTCACTTTTCTCGTTTACTGACCCAACAGCAATTACACTAGAATATTTTGCAGGATAGTATATTTGATTATTTTTTCCAGAAGCAGCGACTAAAATAATTCCCTTACTGTAAGCTTCATTAACCATCCTATTTAAAGAAGGACTATCAACAGAAATTCCTAAGCTCATAACAATAATACTCATATTATTATTAATAGCCCATTGTATTCCTTGAATAAAATTACTTAATTTTCCACCAGAAGCTCCTATAACTTTAACAGAATATAATTCTGTGTCTGGAGCAACTCCAACAACACCGATTTCATTATTAGAAGCAGCAATTACTCCTGCAACTGAAGTTCCATGACCTAAATCATCACTCGAATATTCAGTATTATTAATAAAAGAAACTCCTCCCCTAATATTGTTTTTAAGATCTGGATGGTCTTTATTTATTCCTGAATCAATTACAGCAATTTTTATTTCTTTTCCACTTATTTTATTCCAAACCTTTGGTGCATTAACTCTCTCAACCCCCCAAGGAATAATTTGATTAGTTAGATTAATATTTGTAGAGTTTTCTTCTAATAATTCTAATTTTAAATCAGATTCAATAACTTCAATATTAGGATTCTCTTCTAAACTATTGATAGAATCTTGAGAAGCTTTTCCTATAGAAACATCTATTGATTCTATATTTTCTTTAATAGTTATATTATTATTTTCTAATAAGGTTTGATTAATATTATCTTTGAAAACAATTATAACCTCTTGTTGCTCTGAAGAATTTAACATTCTATTTGAATCTTGGTAAACACTATCCGGGTCAACAAATCCATTAATTGCAATAACTAAAGAAATAAAAAATATTGATACAAAACAAAAAAAGATTTTATTTTTCATTTTTAAATTTCATTATAAAATATCCAATTATGGCTCCTATTAATAATCCAATCCATAGAATAAACCCTCCTGTAAATGGGAGAGGAAGAAAGTTTTGAATTAAAAAATCTAAAAAAGTATGGCAAAAATCAGTACCACCCGGATTACTGCAAACAATTCCAACGTTTTTTCGAATTAAAATATATCTTATATTCAAAAATAATAAAGGTATTAAAAACCCAACAATTGCACCAATCAACATCCCTTTTACTCCTCTTTTCATAATATTCTAATAAGTATAACTTTTATTTAAACATATATGACTACTTGAGAAAAATGAAACTAGCTATATATTTAAACCTGACTTACATTTTGGGATAAACTTTTTATATTATAGACATTCTACTAAATATTATAAAAAAATGATTAAAGAACTAATAGCTGAAAGATTTGAAGGGATTGGTATCTGGTGGGAAAGTTTTATTAGTCGGATGTCTTCATTGTGGGGAGGATTATCTCCAGGATTAACTTATTTTATTATCATTACAACCTCTATTTTTATAGCTGTTTTATTTTCCACTATGATTAAGGAATTAATGGAAATTCTAAATAAAAAAGGGATAAAATACATTCTAAAAAACCCAAAGGAATTTCTTCATGAAGTCCTAAAAATTTTTAGAACATTTATTATTTCTTTTATTTGTGTCTTCTTATTCTTATTCATTCTTTTAATCTTAATTCTTATTACATTTTGGTTTATCGGTGAGATAATCTCTCACCTCTAGTAGTTCTATAAGTTATACCAATCCTAAGTAAATATGATCTATAAAATAAATCGCATTTTAATTATGTGGGATAATAATGTCCTAAAGAGAATCAAAATTAAAGAGGATTGTATAATAATTACAAAAGATATTTTTAATCTAGCCAAATTTTTAATAAAATGTCAAAAGGATGATTAAGAAATGTGAATTTAAGTTTTAGTAGTAATAAATCACTAGTTAGGGTCTTAATAAACCCCTAAATCCCAACCAATTCCCTCAAAGCTCTTTCAGGATTTTTAGCAGTTGTCACAGCAGAAGAAACAGCAATTCCAATAGCACCTAGTTCTAAGGATTTTTTGACATCTGCACTTGTCTTGATTCCAGCACCAACAAGAAAGGGGGTTTTTAGTTTTTTTGCTATCCTTGAAATGATTTCAGGTTTTGCTGTTGAAACAGAAATATCTCCTGCAACAAGGAGGGGAGGTTCATAGATTATATAATCAGGAGCTAATTTCTCAATCTTTATTGCTTCTGATAAAGATGATGCAAAGACTATTGTCTTTAACTTAATTTCCTTGCATCTTTTTATTGTCTCTTTTAAGACATCGAAATTTAATTTATGTTCAGAATGATTAAGGAAAGTTCCAATAGCTCCATTTTTTTGAGCTGATTCTGGAATTATATAACCAGTATTTCTTCCTGGACTCATTGATTCAACATGTTGACAATAGATTTGGAGTTTTGTTTCTCTGCTGATTCTATATAAATCACTAGCTTCTGCTCCAATGATGATATTTTTATCTACACCTTCTAACATCTTTGCAAGCTTAAGTGATTCTTCACCTTGTTGATAGGTTTTTAGGTTTACTACAACTAAAGGATTTATCATCCTATTTTTTTATATTTTTTATAAAAGCATTTAATTTATCTTTATACGAGTCGGTTCTTAATTCCTCTCCACTTATAGCCAGGACATCCTTTGGTTTTCTTCCAAAAATATTTTCCATTTGAAAAAAAGTTTTTTTTGGGTCTTTTCCACCCATTGTACAGAAAAATGCAGTGTTTTTGAGTTTGATATAATTCTCTATCATAAAAGTGCGTGTAGCAGGTGCCATGCTTCCTGACCAGACCGGAGTCCCAATAATAATTAAATCATATTTTCCTGGATCCTTTGTTACTAAGCTTATCTTAGTCAATCTTTTTAAAGCAGCGTCAAGACATCCGCTTAAATATCCGAATATTCCATTCCTGTTCTTTAAGTCAGTTATCTCTTCTATATCAGATTTAATGTTCTTTTTTATATCTTCTGCTATTCCTAATGTGTTTCCTGATCTTGAATAAAATATTATTAATGTCTTCATTTAAATATCACCTTTTTTATCTTTTTGATTTGTTTTATAAAATCTTTTATTTTTTTCTCATGTAGATTTTCTTTTGCTTCTTTTGTCTGCAGACTCATTAAAGCTAGGGGTTTTTTCCCTATTCCTTTTTCAATCTGTTTTAATACTATTCGAGATGAAGCTCCTTTCATTGTACAGAAACAAGCAACATTACCAAACCTATCTTTATGGAATTTCATATAAGTCCTCATTGCAGGAGCCATTCTTCCAGCCCAGACCGGAGTTCCTAGCAAGACTAAATCGTATTCTCTTGGATCATTCACAGGAGTTTTGATGTTTGTTGTCTTTCCTAATAAAGCATCTTTTCTAGATTTTATATAACCTATAGCTCCATCCCTGTCTGTAAGGTCGATTATACCTTCTTCATCAGCGCTTAAGTATTCTGCTAATTCACGAGCTATTTTTTTTGTTGTCCCAGTTCTAGAATAATAAGCTATTAATGTCTTCATTTAAATATCACCTTTTTTATCTTTTTTGTAAGCTCTAATGGATTAGTGTTTTGCCAGATATTTCTTCCTATAGCCATTCCTATGCATCCAGCATCCATTATATTATGGACCTGGCTTAATAATTCTTTCTCTTTTTCTTTAGCTCCACCAGCAACTACAACTTTTGTTTTTCCTGCTGATTTGACAGCCCATTTCAAGTCTTCAGGGCTAGAATCCCAATGGATCTTTATTATATCTGCACCTAGTTCAAGACCGACTCTTGCTGCATATGCTAATAATTCTTTTTTAGATTTTCCCTCTGTACCTTTACCTCTTGGATATGCCCATAATATCACAGGCAGGTTTAATTTATGTGATTCTCTTATAATATTTTCAAATTCTTGCATCATTTGTGCTTCATGCGTACTTCCGATATAAATTGTATAACCGACAGCTACTGCACCAAGTTTTTTTGCTTCAGAAACTGTACAGAGCTGCAAGGAAACAGGCTCATCTTGAACTAAAGATGTTTTTCCATTAAGTTTTATTATCAATGGTATTTTAGATTTTTTTATTTCCTTATTATATTTTTCTGCAATACCTTT
Source organism: Nanobdellota archaeon (assembly GCA_030704765.1). GTDB lineage: Archaea > Nanobdellota > Nanobdellia > Pacearchaeales > GW2011-AR1 > ARS1285. The sequence goes on from JAUYDD010000160.1 coordinate 8,532, forward strand.
TTGAAAAATAACAGCATTATATTTTCCTTTTTTTGCAATCTCAATTATATAATTAGGGTCAATATTCTCATCATTAAAATCAATTGGACCATGCTCTAGGCCCTGGTCATAGGCTAGATACAGGGCTTTTCCTTTTTTTGTGATTTTAGATAAAGATATTTTTTTCATCTTTTCTTCATATTAATCTTCAATAGGTTTAGTTTAGCCCCTCTTTTTTGTATAACTGATTCACTTTCTTTTAATGCAAGTTCAAGGCATTTTGGGATTGAATATTCGACAACTAATCCTGCTATAAAACCTGATGCAAATGCATCACCAGCTCCTGTTCTTTCAACCACCTTTACATTTTTATGAGGAGTTATTGAATATTTTTCTTTTCCATCATAGCAAACAGCTGGATTATCTTTATCAGTAACAACTGTGATTTTTGGTCCAAGTTTGTGTAATCCAATAAAAAGGTCTTTATTTTTATTAAATCTTTTAATTAGACTTTGAGCTTCTTCTTTATTCAATATCATTACCTCACAAAATTTTAATAATTCATCAATAGGTTCATTATTTATTATGTACAAGCTTGGATTATAAGCAATTTTCACCCCTTTTTTATATAATATTTTAGCTAATTTAACTTGAGTTTGAAAGCTTTCTTTTAATAAAGCTGTAAGATAAATCCAAGAAGTATCTATATTTTTTATATTTAAATTTTTAAATCTAATTTTATTATTCGCTCCTTTATATGTAAGGATTGTTCTGTCCCCTCCTTTACTATCTAATATAATTGAATATCCAGTCATTTCTTTTTTATTGATTTTTCCTAAAAAATCTATTTTTTCTTTTTTTAATAATTCTGTAACTCTTTTGCCATTTTCATCATTGCCAATTCCGCAAATACATCCGGTTTTTAATCCTAATCGTGCAAAAGCAACAGCAGTATTTGTGCCACCACCACCAATATCAAACTTCAGTTCTTTTATCAATATCTTTGCTCCTATAGGATAATGCATGAAATTATTGCTTTCACTAACATTTGTATGAACAAAAACATCAACAACTGCTGAACCAAAACTTATAATATCGTATTTCATCTATTCACCGTTTTATACATATTATCAATATTTATAAAGTTAAAAAGGTTTTGATATGCTCATTTAAACTAGTCCAAAACTATTTTAAACACATTAAGCATATTTTTTTCATGAAAAAGAAAAAAGTTTTAGTTATTGTTGCTCATCCAGATGATGAGACTATCTGGATGGGAGGGACTATTTTAAGGAATAAAGATAAGTGGGATTTGACAATAATTTCTCTATGCAGGATTAATGATCCTGATAGGGCTCCTAAATTTTTTAGAGTATGCAAGGAATATAATGCAAAAGCATATATGTCTGACTTGGAAGACGAAAACTTGCATCCACTTGAACTAGAAGAGATCAAAAAAAGAATCTTGAAGTTTGTAGACATGAAAGAGTATTATGATGAAATCTATACTCATGGAGACAATGGAGAGTACGGCCACATAAGACATATGGAGATTCATCTTGCTGTAAAAAAATTAATCGACGACAAATCAATCTTGTGCAAAAAAATATTTTTCTTTTCTTATAAAAAAGTTCCAAGAAAAAACACTGAAACAAACTTTGATTCAATTGCTAACTCAAACGCAAATAAATTTATAAACCTAAACAGATTGGAATTCTTAAGAAAAAAAAGTCTGATCCAAGACCTCTATGGGTTTTCTAAAGATGGTTTTGAATCAAGAAACTGCAGAGAGACAGAATCTTTCAATATTAAATTGGTGCAAAAAATATGAGATGTTTAGTATTTTATGCTTATCCTCCCGAGCCCGACGGACAAAGCTTGCAAGGGCATGCACTTTATCTTGGATTAAAAGAGATGGGTGTTGATGCTATACCTTGCCATTTCAAGGATAGCATACAGAAAGAATATTATCTTAAGCATGTCAAACCAGATGTTGCTTTTTCTATTGGTTTTTGGGGAAATGTTCCTGATGTTGTGATAGAACCTAAGAAGAATGGTATAATACCAGTCCCTTGGTTCAATGCAGATGGTTGGGTTGCAAATTATAAACAGGTTTTTGAAGAATTAAAAATTATGTTCACTACTAGCAATTGGGTGAAGAGCATCTATGAAAGAGATGGCATTGATGTCAAGAACATTGTTCCAATGCATATTGGAATAGATACAAATCTTTTCAGGCCCACTAATAACATCAAGGCAAATATGGACATAAGAAGAATGATAGGTGTCAAAGACAATGAAAAAATGATTTTAACTGTTGGTGGAGATGTAACTTCTAAAGGCGCTCAAGAGATGATAAAAGCTCTTTCTGAAGTTGATAAAGAATACAAGAACTGGAAATATGTCTGCAAATCCTGGCCTTCAAGATGCGCAGAGATGTGGAAAGAAAAAGAAATGTCCTTAGTTGAAGAATTGGGTCTTAGCGATAAAGTCATATTTTTAGATGATACTTTTTCTCCTGAATTCATGGTGGATATTCTTAATGCATGTGATTTTTATGCAGCTCCATCAAGATTAGAAGGTTTTGGAATGATACAAGTAGAAGCAATGGCTTGCGGCAAGCCTGTGCTTTCTATAAATAAGGGCGGACCTGCTGAAACAATCTTGCATAACAAGACAGGATTACTTGCCAAGGTTGCAGAAGAAATTATGCTTTCACAAGAATGGGCATATCCTTCTATGGGTTATCCAAAAAAGATGATAATTAAATTCGATAAACCTAAATGCTTCGGTTATAGGGCCGATATAAATGACTTAAGAGAATATACATTAAAACTTTTAACAGATGAAGAATTATGCAGACAGATGGGTAATTCTGGAAGGGAACATGCTGTCAAAAACTTTGATTATCATATTATTTCTAAAAAAATTTATGATATAACTAGGCAAAGACTCGGGTTTGATTAGTTTTACTTTTTCTTAATCTCTCTTACTTTCCTTAAGGATTTTAATATAGAGTTGAGAGAGATCTTCTTAACAGTAGTATAAATATCTCCTGCACCTGAGAATATTAAAAGATCTTTTTCTTTTTCATCTAGAATTGCAGCTGTTGGAAATATAACTCTTTTATATTCAAAACTAGCCATCTCCCACTTATTTGTTGGAACTATCAAAAAATCTTTTGATTTTGCTAAGAGTTTTTCTGGATTATTCAAATCAAATAAAGCTCCTCCAACAGAATATACAGAGACTTTTTTTATCATCTCTTCTTCTAATGAAGATATCTGATTAACGATATTGTTTTTGAGTTTTACTATTTTCCTTAATTTCTTTAATATTTCTTTTTCTTGTTCTGTCTCTTTGAACTCAGTAACAGCATGATATAAAAGAAGCCAACCTTTTTTAGTCTTGATTGGAGGAGGTCCTGCTCCGTTTCTAGGGCAAAATCCCTCTTCTTCATAAACATTGGATATAGGTTTTAAATCTCCCCAAGATTTCAAGTCAGTTGAATAAGCTATCCATATGTGGGGCTGTGAAAACTGGAAATTTCCTTCTGGCCTATCGAATGCCACATATCTTCCATTTATTTTTTCAGGAAAGATAACAACATCTTTATCTTGTTCTCCAAATATTATGCCTTGCCTGTCCCAATTATAGCCATCTGTAGATATAGCACATGCAGTTGATATATTATGGTCCCTTGATAAGCACACATAGGTCATTATAAAAAGATTTCCTATCTTTGTTATCCTTGGATCTTCAACTCCAAGTTCTCCATCATTTGAAATTCCATAAAAACTTGGTTCTTTATCAAGATTCAAGATTTTAAAACCAGTCTTATCTAAAAGCACTCTTCTAAAATGAGATATGAACGTGAGTCTTTTTGTCCCATCTTTGAACAAGATATCTACATCAGTATTATCTTCAACAATATCTTTTGGAAACTTATCTAGTTTTATCTTGAATTCATTTTTTCCTACCATCCTTGGGGAATAAAAATATTTTTCATCCTCTCTTTTTATCAGTCTTTCTAAGACTCTTACATAAAGAAGGACATTTCCATCTGCAAGCCTTATTGCTGCAGGATTCAATACTCCTAGAACTTCAAAAGATTTTAAGGATGGTTTTATGTCTGCAGGAGCTAATAAAAGGTCTTCTTTTTTTATTTTAACAACCATTCTTAATTATTCACCCTTTTTTATATTTTTTTATAGACATAATTATTTATAAATCTTTATGAAATTTAGGTGAATATATTATAGAATTAAGTATGAAAAAAGCCTTATTTATACTATTCTTGCATAAATATGCCCTCTCCAACATAACTTATCTGTAAATCCTAGTTCACATGCAGCACCTATTCATTTTGCTTCTAAAGCACCAATATACCCTCTGATAATGATATTCCTAAAACAAGGACTATTATCAATATAATTTTTATTAAAGTAGATTTTTATTATAATCTCTAGAATAATCTTCAATATATAAGCATTTTTAATCTGAGAAACTTTTATTAATCATAATTATTATATTTATTAAAAGGGAAAGGATATAGAAATGCAAAAAACACTTCCAAAAAAAGAGCTCTTAAATTTCATTAAAATATTAATGGAAAAGTATGAGGTTATAGCTCCTGTTAAAAAAGATAAAGTTCTTTCAAAGTTTGAAATAATAAAAGATCCAAGAGAGATTTATCTAAATGAAATAACCACGGTTCCAGTAAAAGAATTTTTTATTCCTGAAGACGAGACTTTAGTTGAATTTAAAGATGGAAATATAATAGAGAATAAAGGAGAGATAAAACCTAGAATTATTTTTGGCCTTAGAAAATGCGATATTAATGCAATAGAAGTCCTAGATAAAGTCATGCCGTGTTCCATTTATATAAATAAAAGAAAAAATACGATTTTAATTGGAATTTTTTGTGAAAAGCCAGATAAATACTGTTTTTGCGAGTCTATGGAGCTTAATGATTCAGGTTATGACTTATTTTTCTATGCAAAAGACAAGGATTATTATATAACTATTGGTTCTAAGAAAGGAGAAGCAATAGTCAAGTACCTTAATAATGCAAAAAAAGAAATAAAATTAAAATATAAGAATAAAAAAATCCTTTATGATAAAAATATAGAGCACTATTATAAGAACAAAATATGGGATTCTGATGCAGAAAAGTGTTTATCTTGTTCAGCTTGTACTGTTTATTGCCCTAGTTGTAATTGTTTTGATATTAAAGACACCCTTAATATGAATCTAAAAGATGGAATAAGGACAAGACATGAGATTTCATGCCAATTAAAGAGTTTTTCAAGAGTTGCAGGAGGAAAATCCTTTAGGGACTCAAGGCTATCAAGATTTAAGCATTTTGTCTATCATAAAATAGTCTATTATAAACATAGGAAAGGCAGATATATGTGTGTTGGATGTGGAAGATGCTTAAGAGCGTGTCCTACAAAAATTGATTGGGTCAAAACAATTAATATTTTGACAGGATTTAAAAAAAAGAGGAAATAAAATATTAGGAAAATAAAATGTATAAGCCTATTGCATATGAAATAACTGAAACAATAAATTTTACAGAAGAGGTTAAATTATTCAGGATAAAGTCAAAGATAAATCCAATGCCTGGACAGTTCATTGAAGTTAGTATTCCTGGAATTGGAGAATGCCCATTAGCATCATGCGCTTATAATACGGATTATATTGATTTATTGACTAGGAATGCAGGCAATGTAACATCAGCAGTATTTAAATTACAAAAAGGTGAAAAGATATTTTTTAGAGGCCCCTATGGGAAAGGTTTTCCAATAAAAGAACTTAAAGGAAAAGATCTTATCTTGATTGCAGGAGGAACTGGTATTGCTCCTGTTGCATCATTAATAGAATATATTGAAAAAAACAGAAAGGATTTTGGAAGAATGTACATATTTTTTGGATTCAGGAATGAAAACTATATTCTTTTAAAGGATAAAATTGAAAAATGGAAAAACAAGTTTGATTTTACATTGACACTTGATAAAAAACTTGTTCCAGAATCAAATTTAGTTTGCGAGACAGGTTTTATACAAGATATTATAGATAAGAAAAAAATTGATTTTAAAAATTCATCAGCCCTTATATGCGGCCCTGAAATAATGATGAAATGCGTGTCTGAAAAACTAATGAGCCTAGGTTTAAAAAAGAACAGGATATATTGGTCTATGGAAAGAAGAATGGAATGCGGTTTTGGAAGTTGTGGAAGATGCCAGATACAGGACCTATATGTATGCAAAGATGGCCCTGTTTTCAGGTATGATATTATAAAACCTAAGATTGATAATGAAGAATCAGCTAATGAGGTGAAAACATAAGGTTTAAATAGTTATCATAATAATGATAATAGTTATCATAATAATGATAAAATATTGTAACATGAGTCTAAGGAATACTTTAAGGAAAAACAAGGAAATAAGAAAAATATTTGGAAAACGAGAATTAATTATAATTGAAAAACAGTTATTAGGAGTTCAACTAAAGCCCTCTGAAAAAACAAGGCTTTCGAGGGATATAAGAAAAAAATTTGAAGCAATAAAAGCTCTCGCACCTTTCTCAGATGAATTTGAATTAAAGCATGGTGCTATTGCAAAGGAAATCATCCAAAATGTAATAGAAATAATAAAAGAACATCAATGGTTCTGGAAAGTCTCTGAAATAATACTTTTCGGCTCAAAAGCAACAAAAAGATTTCATCTATTTTCAGATATTGATATAGCAGTCAAATTTGGGGACATAAGTGAAGAAGATGCATTTGAATTTAGAAAAGAAATATTAGGAAAAACAAGCAATAAGGTAGATGTTCAAGTTTACAATACTCTTGAAGATAAAATAAAAAAGGAGATAGATAAATATGGAAGAATCCTCTTTAAAAGAAAGAATTAATGAAAAAATTCAGCAGATTGAAATTTATCTTGACGAATTAAAAGCCATAGTTCCAAAAAGATTAGAAGTGTATAAAAAAGATATTTTGAGGAAAGCTGCCTGTGAAAGATACTTTGAAAAAATTATTGAAGCAATAGAAGACTTAAACTTTCTTATAATTGATTATAAAAAATTTGAATATCCTGACGAAGAAAATGAAATATTTGAAATATTAAGAAAAAATAAGATTATTTCAGATGTATTAACGAAAAATCTTAAAGAGGCAAAAAGAATGAGGAATTTTATAGCGCACCAATATGGAAAAATAGACGATGAACGCGTATTCAATGCTGTTAATGACGAACTTACAAGTGATTCAAATGAATTTATTAAGTCAATTAAAAAAATAATTTAAATAAGGTAAAAACATGAAAAAAGAATGTGTATTCTGCAAAATAATCAGAAAAGAAACGAATTCATATACTGTTTATGAAACTAAAGATATAATAGCATTTTTTCCTATAGATTCTGCTAGCATTGGGCATACTTTGATTGTTCCAAAAAAACATTATGAAAATATTTATGATATTCCGGATAATTTATTGAAAAAGATAATTATCATCGCTAAAAAAGTAGCTTTGTTATATAAAGATAAATTAGGTATTAATGAATGCAATATAATGCATGCATCTGGAAAGAATGCACAACAAAGTGTGATGCATTTTCATGCACATCTTGTTCCTAGAAAAGAAAACGATGGATTAAATTTATGGTACGAAGCTGGTAAAAAAGTTGTAGCAGATTTTGATGAAATTTTAAAGAGGTTAAAATAAAATGGGAGAAATAAATAATCCAAATCAGATTGTGCTTGTAACTTCAAGATATAATAAAAAAGATAATATTATTGCTTTAACATGGTGGGCAAAAACATCCTTTCAGCCAAATTTATATTTAATATCTGTTGCTAAAACTAGATATTCTTATGAATTAATTAAAAAAAGCAAATGTTTTGTGATAAATTTCATGCCCTATGAATTAAAAGATAAAATATTATTCTGCGGAACAAAATCAGGTAGGGATTTAGACAAATTCAAAGATACTGTATTAAACAAACTTGAATCTGAAAAAATTAATTGTTCAGTCATAAGAGAAGCATTAGCTTATTTAGAATGCAAGGTTGTAAATGAAATTGAAACAGGAGACCATATGGTTTTTATTGGAGAGGTTGTAAATGCTAAATTAAATAAACAAGGTAAAAGAGCTTTTCAATTAGACAGAAGTGAATTTACTACAACTGTTGATTAAAAAATTATAAATAAAATAAATACTTAAATAACCTATAATATAAAGTTTAAATGACAACTTGGAATCAAACCTTATATTGGAGCCAAATTATTCATAGATTTGGAACTTATGATAATGGTATATGTATTAAAGTTATAGCTCCACCAGTTCATCAGCGTTATTTTGGAACTACTTTTGCAATATCTGTTGATGGAGAAACAATAGGAGATTTAGAAAAATTATTTTCTTAAAATATGAAATAAAAAAATAAATGAATTAATAAATTAATAATCTTCATGCCAGTAATTTACTTTTTCCTGGTATTGTTAATAATAATGGAAAACTTATTTTTAAAAATGTGAGTTTGTGGTTAGATAGTTCTTATAACGGTTTATCAGGAATTTTAGTAGAGCAAGGAGGAGAAACGATATTTCTCGAGAATAACAAAATATTTATAAATAAAAATATTAGATAAAAGGTGATAAAATGGTTTTAGAAAACATAATCAATAAAACAATAACTAAAGCAAAACAAGGCCTGAGGAGTTTGGCTTATGCTGGGCTAGTTGGTATGGCGTTGGTGGGGGGTGGTAGAGAGGTAAGAGGTGAGAATTTTAATTCCATAGTTAAAGATAATATAGAGTATTATATGCAGACAGACAAAGAGGTATATAATTTAGGAGAAGATGTTGAGATGTTGTATAGAGTAAAGAATTTGGGGGAGGAGGATGTGAGGTTTGATTTTTCATTTGGAAGACAATACCGGTTTATAGTGGAAAAAGATAGGGAAGTTTTTTGGGATACTACCTGGCTTCAGGATACATTTGGATCTTCTTACTTTACTCTTGATCCCTTACAATCGAAAGACTACAACCATATATGGAATATGTTTATACCTACTAAAACAGGTTATGTACCTGCAGATGTTGGAACTTATAATATAACTGGAATTTTAAAATACGGGCCATCTCATGAAAGATATGTCCCAGTTCCAGTACAAATAGATATAATCCCAGAACCATCTTCGTTATTATTGTTGGGAACAGGATTAATAGGTTTATTAGCTTACAGCATAAGGATGAAGAAATAATTCAAAGGAATAGGAAATTATTAATATTAAAAATATCTTATGTAAAATGTTAAGGGGTTAAAAATATGAAAACCTTAGAAAACATAATCAATAAAACAATAGGAAAAGCAAAACAGACTCTGAGGAGTTTGGCTTATGCTGGGCTAGTTGGTATGGCGTTGGTGGGGGGTGGTAGAGAGGTAAGAGCTGAAAATTTTAATTCTGTAGTTAAAGATAATATAGAGTATTATATGCAAACAGACAAAGCTGTATATAATTTAGGAGAAAATGTTGAGATGTTGTATAAGGTGAGAAATTTTGGGGAGGAGGATGTGGTGTTTGGATTTGGTGATCAAGTGCAGCATTATTTTAAGGTTCATGAACCTTTTTCTGAGAGATTAGTATGGAAATGGCCTATTGTTGGCTTTCCAGCATTTTCATACTTTGTACTTGGACCGACTGAGTCCAAGCAATACATTGAGCATTGGGATATGACTGACTATCAAGGCAGCACCTTCGATACAAGTGACGATACTATGGTTTTGCCCGGCTTTTATGAAGCAACAGGCAGATTACATCCCCTTCTTTTGTCTCAAAACGTTCCAGTTTCAGTACAAATAGATATAATTACAGAGCCATCTACTTTAAGCTTATTGGCTATTGGTAGTTTAGTAGGAGCAGGTCTCTATACTTTAAGAACGAGAAAAAAATAAATCAAAAAATGATAATAAAGATATAAAAAGATGAAAAATGAAAGAATATTTAATTGGAACATCTGGATGGAATTATGAACATTGGGAGAACAGATTTTATCCAAAAATTATTTCAAAAAAAGAATGGTTTAATTTTTATTCTAAAAATTTTAATACAGTAGAGATAAACTATTCATTTTATAGATGGCCAAATGAAAAAACTATGAAAAAATGGTATAAAGAATCTCCTAGTAGCTTTAAATTCACATTAAAAGCACCCCGCACCATTACTCATGTGAAAAAATTAAATAATACTGAAAAATGGGTTAATGATTTTTATAAATTAGCTTCTCTTTTAAAAGAAAAACTAGCTTGTATTTTATTTCAGCTTCCGCCTTCTTTTAATTTTAATATTAATAATCTAAACAAATTAAAAAAATTTTTAGAATCTTTGGATTTAAAAATAGAAAATGTTATTGAATTTAGGCATGCTAGCTGGTGGAATAAAAAAGTTTTTATTTTATTAAAAAATAAAGCTATTTTTTGCATTGTTTCAAGCCAGGAAATGCCAAAAGATGTTGTTTTAACAGAAAATACAGCATATTTTAGGTTTCATGGAATAAATTATTCATCTGATTATTCATTAAATGAATTAAAAAAATATGCTGATAAAATGAAAAAATTGAAATGCAAAAAAGTCTATGCATATTTTAATAATGATTCAAATGCATACGCAGTTAAAAATGCAAAACAATTAATAAAATTAGTAAATGAATAAAATGAAAAATAAAAAAGAAAAGAGTTTAGAAAAGAGGATAAGAAAAGAATACAAAAACATAATATTCAATCTATTGTTTGCTATTTTTACATTAGTATTTGTAGTTATATTTTATAAATATATTTTATTAACAACTTTTATTTTAATTGCTATATCTATTATGGGATTATTAAAATGGAGATCCAGGGTAACTTTTGCTATATTTATTTTTGGAGGCTTTTTTGGTGCTTTTGCTGGAATAATAGCAATAAATTATAATGTTTGGAATTATACAAAAATTAATTTTATTAATATTCCATTTTGGTTGTTTATAGTGTGGGGTAATGCATCAGCATTTATATATCAAACTTCATTAGAAATTAAAAGATTGGGAGTAAAAGAAAAATGACAGATAAGTTAAAAATCGGTGTATATGGAATATCTGGATGTGCAGGGTGCTTGTTATCAATCTTATTTGAAGATTGTTTCAAGCAACTTGTTGAGCTTGTTGATATCAAAGCTTTTCCTTTGATTAAGGCTGAAGATTATGAAGGTGAATTTGATTATGTATTTATTGAAGGAACTGTCTGCTTTGATGAAGATATTGAAGCCATAAAGAAACTCAGGGAGAAATCTAAGTTTATTGTTGCTCTTGGAGCTTGTTCTTGCACTGGAGGAGTTCCTTCAATAAAGAATTTTTTGGATTCTGAAAAAACTATGAAGCTTGTCTATCCTGTTTTCAATCATTTAAGAGCAGAGCCTCCGACTCCAATTGACCAGCATATCAAGGTTGATTATTATATTCCTCAATGCCCTCCGAATAAAGAAGAGGTTGTTGAATTTGTGAAATGCATTGCTACTGGAAGGGAATTTAAACCTTATAGGGAACCGGTTTGTTTTGAATGCAGAAGAATAGGAAATCCATGCCTTCTTGATAAAGGAGATATATGCCTTGGGCCTATAACTAATGGAGGTTGCAAGGCATTGTGTCCATCTAATTCTGTCACATGTTATGGATGCAGAGGGCCATCTAAAGATGCAAATTTCAATGCATTTAGTGAAATGTTGAAACAAATGGGTTATACAAAAATAGAAATGCATGATAAAATGAAAACTTTTTCAGGATTGCAGTTCAAAGAAGTTAGTCCTGATAAAACAACTTGGTTGGAGGAGTGAAAATGAAAGAAATAAACTTAAATCATATATGCAAAATAGAAGGGCATGCACATCTTACTTTGAAGATTGAAGGGAACAAGGTTGTTAAATGCGAGCTTAAAGCAAGTGAAGGAGCAAGATTCTTTGAAGCTCTTGTCATAAACAAGGAATTAAAAGATATACAAGAGATTGTGACAAGGATATGCGGTATATGTTCATGCGCACATAGTGTTGCTGCTGTACAAGCTCTTGAAGAAGCATTAGGTGTAAAACCTAGTGAAATGCAGAAGACCATAAGAGAGCTATTGATGATTGGAGAAAGAATAAGGAGCCATGTCACGCATCTATATTTTTTGTCTTTGCCTGATTATTATAATGCAAGTTCAGCTCTTTCTTTAGGAAAAGAACATAAAGAAAAGATAAATGATGCGTTGAGCCTGATAAGCCTTGGAAACAAGATTGTAGAAGTCTTTGGAGGAAGAGATATGCATCCTTTTTTAGCTATAAAAGAGAAAGTTCCTGAATTTGATTTTTCAATATTAATGAAGAACTTGGAAGAATCCGAGGATAAGATATTAAGAACAGTTGAGATATTTTCCAATCTTGATTATCCAAAAATAGAAAGAGAAGTTGATTATCTATCAATAAAAGAAGAAAAAGATTATGCAGTCATCTCAGGAAATGTTGTTTCTAATTCCGGAGTTTTTATAGATGATGATTATAAGAAACATCTTTCTGAAAACATCAAAGAATATGCAACTTCTAAATTTGTATTAAAAGATGGAAAACCCTATATGCTTGGCGCTATAGCAAGGATAAACAATAATCATGATAATTTGGATAAAGAGACTAAAGAATTACTTTTTGATATATTGAATAAAATGAACCTTAATCTGCCTTTAAAAAATCCGCATCATAATAATCTTGCTCAAGCAATAGAGCTATTATACATGCGCAATAGAGCAATTGAACTTATTAATAAAATACCTATGTTGAAAAAAGAATCCAGTGAAATAAAAATAAAAGCAGGTGTTGGAGTATCTTGTGTTGAAGCTCCAAGAGGAAGCTTATTCCATGAATATAAAATAGATAAGAATGGAAAAATAACTTATTGCAATATCATAACACCTACTGCACAAAACCTTAATATGATGGAATTAGATATTACAAGATTAGTCAATATATTATTAGAAAAAAGAGTATCTCAAGAAGAGATAATAAGACAAATAGAGAAACTTATAAGATGCTATGACCCTTGTTTTTCTTGTTCAACACATTTTTTACAAGTCAAGTGGTAGTGAATAATTATTTTAATAAATGATTATTTAAAAATTTAACAACACTTTGCTTTTAAGAATGGTTCTTATTTTTGTTAATGTAATATCTATTTTAAATGCTCATTATTCGCATTTTTAAGAGTTGGATAAGCAAGAAAGAGAAGTAATAGTTGCAAAACTTTCAATTATAATGTGCCTAAATTATATATGACTTAAAGTACTAATATTGATTATTAGATGTATTTAACATCTTTAGAGTTATGATTTTAAAGATATAGAGAACTGCGTAGTTTATGTTACATATATCTTGCAGTTCTCTATCTGTATAACTGCACTATACTGGGACATAACCAATGCAGTTATCCATAATTATATTCTCTATTATAATTTTATTTAAATATCAATTAAATAAAATATATTTATGGTTACTTTAGTTAAAAGTGATATTATACTATCAGAGGTTTTTGCATCAAGACCTAGGCAAACTATAATTGTACATCATGGGCTTGTTCCAGAATTTCGAAGAAATCGCGGAGATTCTGGAATTTCTCAGGCTCTTCCTTGTTTAGATGAGCGTAATTTTCCTAGTTTTGATGGATGTAAAGAAGGTGTGGAGGGTGAATTAAAAGAGCAAGGATTGACTATCAGTCCGTTTAATATAGAACAGCTTCAGTCTGCTGGACTTGATTTTTTAGTTGGAAATGAAATTTATTCTTCTGATGTTTTATTTAAAGTTAATTCTTTTCATGATTTAAAAAAATTAAGAAGATTTGAGTTAAAAGATGGGGAAAGTTTTAATTTAGAAGCTGATGATTTTGGAAGAAGAGTTTATTATATTTTAAGCAAAGAAAGAATGAAGCTTCCTGATAATTTAGAACTTGTTGTTGATTCAAAAAGCACAACAGGAAGACTTGGATGCATGTGCCATAATGTAGCTAATAATACTTTAATAAGACAATCTCAAAATCCAATAGTTGTTGCTGTAAGGCCTTATGCTTTTCCAATAACAATTGCAGCTGGAAAAAGTAAGTTATTTTCTGGAATAATTCGCTATAGACAATCTCCATTTATGAATCATGATGAAATTAAAGAACATAGGAGTGAAATAAAGTTTACAAGAGAGGGTAGTGAAGTAGATATAGAAGATTTAATTACTGCAGATGGCTTAGGATTGCATTTTTCTACAAGAAAGGTTTATGCAGCTAAAAATCTTGCAAGTATTCCAGGTCCTGTGAATATAGATGGAGTAAATTGTTATAATCCTGAAGATTATTTTGAAGAGGTCTTGGGGGATAGGGAAGTTGTGATGGATCCCAGAAGATTGTATTTGTTTGGAACTTTGGAAGCAGTTAGTTTAGGTAATGTTTGTGGAAGATTAACTAGAGAGCATGCAGAGCTTTTATCAGGATTATGGAGCCATTTTGCAGGATTTTTCTGGCCAGGTTTTTCTGGAGAAATAACAATGGAGTGTTGGTCTGATACAAAAAGATTAATTAGAGAAAGAGAGCTTGCAGGAGTTGTTGCTTTTGATAAACTTACTACGCAGGATGGAAAATCAGTTGAAGGTTATCAAGGAAACTATCAAGGCCAAAAAGCACCAAGACTTCCTAAAATGTTTAAGTTAGGATAATTAAAATATCTAACTTATGTCGGAAATTGAAAACCTCATCTTTTAAGACCAGCAAAATTATTTTTTGCGTACCTTACTTATTTTAATGTCAGAAATTAAACCACATCTTTTAAGATGTGGATGTTAGTTTGTTTTAATTTCTGAGCATCCTAAAAACAATGGGCCACCACACCCTAAAGGTTTTTTGCCACGGCAAAAAATCGCCTGCTGGCGAGTGTGGTTTGATGGCCCTTGTTTTTAGGATGCTCAGAAGTTATAGGAAATGACATTGAAAATATACGAAAATTAATGTTATTTCCTATCTAGCAAACAACCTTTTTATATCCTATTACAAGAAAATTTTAAATTTTCTGTATTGAAGTTATTCAAGAATCAGCATTCTGACCTTGGTCATTTTCACAAACTCCTGCAATATAAAAATTCACTCCACCATCACTATCATTGCAATAAGCAGCATTTACAAAGAAAATTCCAAATAAAATAAATATTATAAATAACTGTAATAATAAATATTGTTTAAATTTTATTTTTTTCATAAGAATATAATCAATAGTTAGTATATAAACTTTTTTTATGTTATTTTTATCTAACATGTTATTTATAAAAATTAAAAATTACAAAAATGGTGTTGTTAAGCAAATAGGAGATGAAATAAGCTTTTACAGACGATGACTGCAATTCAAAGTTCTCGATATATTTAAATATTCTCTGATTCTATTTGATCATATGATAAACAAACATATTATTTTATTGACTTTAACAATCTTAGTTTTATTTTCTCAAATAGTATCAGCAGATTTAATTCCGGAAGGAGATTTTTCAGGAACAAAATTTATTTATTGGTGCTATAAAATTTCAAATATTAATGACTATCCTGAATATGTTTTTGTATATCCTGATATTGCATACGATAATAAAGCTGGTTACGGAATAATTAATAATCAGGATAATTGCTTCAATTTTTATAGTAATTTCCTCACAAATATTTATGCATTTAAAAAAACTGAATTTAATGAGATTAAAACTAAATTGAACAGATCTTTTTTTGTCCCAGATTTTTTTTCTGATTTTTCTAGGAATAATCCTGGATTAGTAATAAAATCATCAGATCTTAAACTTGATGTACATCAATCGGTGAAATTAAATGATCCCTTAGAAAAAGGAGTTATAACTTTAAATATTGCTTCTTTAACAGAAAACAATTTAGATATCCAAAAATTTAAAGTAATCTATACTTACAAAGATGGAACTATAGAAGAAAAAGTTTTTCAAACTCAGGATATTGTGCCTGAACCTTCAAGAACTGCTATCTTACCTTGGTGGATTGCCCAATTACCGAGTTTGGTATTTTATTTCGTAGTAATTATACTATTATGGTTTGCCATGTTTTGGTATATTCTTTTACCAATCATAGCAATTGTATTAATAATTATAATCCTTTTACTAAGACGAAAACGATTGAAAAAATGAGTATCATAATTCAGTACATTTTAGCATTATTTTTAACTATCATTGTTGAATTTATTGTTATTTGGTTCTTTATCAGAAAAAATATACCAAAACTTTTTCTTTACTCTGTTCTGATAAACTCATTCACATTACCTCTTGCAACTTATTTTTAT
This sequence comes from Nanobdellota archaeon, assembly GCA_030704765.1. Taxonomy (GTDB): domain Archaea; phylum Nanobdellota; class Nanobdellia; order Pacearchaeales; family GW2011-AR1; genus ARS1285. Next base: position 24,893 of record JAUYDD010000160.1, read on the forward strand.
CAAAATATTTTAAGTAGTTTTTTATTCATTGAAATAACAGTTTTATTTGTTGAGAGCTTCTTAATAATGTGGCTCTTAGAAATAAAATATCAGAAAGCATTACTGGTTTCTTTTATTGCTAATTTAATAACATCAATGATGAGTTTGTTACTTTCCTTATAAAAACTGTAGCGGACTTTCCCTTCACTTCGTTCACGATTGGAAAATTTAACCTCAAAAAATCCAGATTATTGAAGAAAATCATACTTATTATATAGGTGTTTTTATATCTACAATCGCTTTCTTTGTAGGAATATAGCTAATTGGTCAACAATAGATTAAAATGAGTGACACAAAGAAAAAGAATAAACTCGATTTGAAGTATAATAAATATTGTCAGTTTTTTAATACAACATGCCTGAAGGACTACGCTCAAGTTATTTTTTACATCAAAAAAATTTCCTGAAATCAAAAAAATCTTTCATAAGATTTTTTGGAACATTCAAAATCTTTTAGAGATTTTGAAGTAATTGCCTACTCCATCCTGAAGGATGGAATTTGATCTGTGATTTTTCTGATTCGGAAATTTTTAGGATGCTCGGAAATTGAATGCAAGTAAACTACCTCATCTTAAAAGATGAGGTTTTCAATTTCCGACATAGTAAAAAGTTAACCTGTTACCAGTTAATAAAATAATTACCCTTTTTGAATATCAAAATTTTATTGAGTATATCATCTATTAATTAAATAAAACCTTTAATAATAGGGTTTATAAATAATCTTGATTTAATAAGACAATGGAAAAAAGGTGTATAAATTATTTATTCATAATGATTTTTTCAATATTATTGATAAATCTAACCAGTGTTCAAGCTGCTGTAAAATGCAGTGAAACTGACAAGGCTCTTGATTTTTATACACCTGGAACTTGCATTGGTTTTGAAGGTGAAAAAAACGATACTTGTTATGGAAACACTTTGATTGAATATTATTGCGGAGTTTCTGGAGGAGCGTGTTATTCTATGAATTATAATTGTATCTATGGATGTGTTGATGGAGCATGTAAAAAATCAAAGGATAGTAAGCCCATAGCAAATCAAGGAAACAATACGAACAATAATGTAACTAATACGACCATTCCAGTTAATCAAACTGTTACTTGTGAAAATGAATGTAATAGTGTAGGAGAAAAAAAATGCAATGGAAACAAAAAGCAAGCTTGTTATAGTGATAATGAGGGCTGTTTAAAATGGAATGAGAGCAATTGTCCAAACGGATGCTCAGATGGAAATTGCATTATAGTCAATAATCCTGATGATACTAAATCTAATCTTTATACATTGTATATAGTATTAGCAGTTTTTGTATTAATCATAGTTGTTATTATTTTTGTTTTTTTATTAATTAAGAGAATGAAAAAATAAAGTTTTTAATCATATCAAAAAAATTTCCTGAAAAATCGCCTACTCCATCCTGAAGGATGGAGTTTGATCGGCGATTTTTCTGATTCAGAAATTTTTAGGATGCATGAAAATTCTTTCAGAAGAATTTTCTGCACAGAAAATTGCATAAAACAATTTTCTTGTGCTCGGAAATTGAATGCAAGTAAACTACCTCATCTTAAAAGATGAGGTTTTCAATTTCCGACAT
>JAUYDD010000187.1 GCA_030704765.1 Nanobdellota archaeon
CCATGGAATAAATTCCATGGCGTGTTTGGTTCTTGAGCACCCCCAAAATTATTTTTGCTTTCTACATATTAAAATAAGTAAGGTACGCAAAAAATAATTTTGCTGGTCTTAAAAGATGTGGTTTAATTTCTGACATTAAAAAAAGTTTATAAATCTTATATTTATGTAACTACTATATAATAGTATAAAAACAAAGATTTAAAAACACTAAAAACTAGATATTTTTAGAATAAATATAAAACATACAAATATTTATATTTCAAAGAGTCTCTAATAGATAGAGCATTAGAAAATATCTACTGACAGCTATTAAGGATTCTAGGAATATTTGCAACATCAAAAAAACAATGGGCCACCACACCCTAAAGGTTTTTTGCCACGGCAAAAAATCGCCTGCTGGCGAGTGTGGTTTGATTGGCCCTTGTTTTTAGGATGCTCCGAAATTGATAATAGTATCTTTTGTTACGCTCCATAATAAATTATGGAGTTATCAATTTCGAACATATAATTAATAAAAATAAATAAATGAGATTAAAATGCAAGAGCAAATCCCAGAGCCATTAGCAGTAATTCCTTTAGATAAAGGTTTAGAATTAAGAGTAGAACCTCCTTTCTTTTATACTAATGTCGTAGAGCATGATGGTTTCCTAAGAACTTTTAGAAAAACTCATTTACCAGAACAAACACATGGAAGTTTGGATGTTTCTGTTTATCAAACTTCATCAGAAGGGGGTAGATTATGTTTGCCTGAGCATTATTGTAGAGGTATTGAAGGCAGAAGTAGGGGTGTAATATGGACTCCATCAATTGATAAAACTCTTGATGAGCATGAGATAAAACCAATTTTCTTTCCAATCATAAGAAGTTTAGCGCAAGCTATGCCCCCTGAACTTGTAAGAGTTTATGAAATAAAAGATACTGATATTAATTCCAATGATTTTAATCTTGGAGAGTATAGTGAAACTGTAAAAGTAGAACATGGAGTTCACAAAAATGTTAGTCATGTACTTATTTTCAGCCCGGAAAATTATAACCTAGAATTAGTAGAAAATTTCTGGTTAAGACACTATCCTCCTAATAGGATATGTGGGAAAACAATCTGCAGTAATTTTGCGATTTTTTTTGTTGAACCTAAACAAATAGAAGAATTTAAAAAAATCTATTTAAAATACGCAGTTAATCATTCAATTGATCCTTCTTCTCTCTCTGAAAGGTCAGAAGCAAGAATAGGAAATGCTGCTTATGGTTACAAGATGAGAGTTAATATAAGCTCTTTAGATATTGGTTCTTCTGAACTATCAAGTTTAATTGAGCAAGCTGTTAATAATCCTAATCTTAGTAGAATCTTTAGAAGAGCTCTTACAAGAAGATTTGTTAGAAACAAGACATTAAGAGCTCGTAATGAACCAGCTAAACCTGTTAAAAGATCTGGAGAAGACAGAGCTTCGCAACATCAAGAATACTTCTTTAGAGTTGTTTCACCTGAGGAAGCTCAATATCATAAACAAGGCACTTTCAGAAAAAGTTTAGAAAAAAGAAGGTCCTGGAGAGAATTTTCAGGAATTCGCGAAACCAATCTGAATGGAGTTGTATTAGAGGATATTTCAACTGCCCTGATTCCTGAAACAATAGAACAAGCTATTATGACAGATTATAACACTATTTTCAGAGATGCTCATAGAAGATTTTCAAGAGGACCTTATGGAGATTATCCTGACTTAAGAGGAAGAAATATTGTCGCGAAATTGCAGTTGTATAATCAAGAACAGTCTGTAAATGAAAAAAGTGGAAAAGGTACTAGGGTTCTTGTTGGATATGCTATTAAGCATAAGGGCAAATCAAAAAAAGCAGAACGAATTAAACAAGAACTTAAACAACAAGGTTTTGAAAGATTTCAACCAGATTTTAATCCTTTAAGAGGAATAAAAGCAGATGGAACCCCTGGACCTGTCTGGACAGAAAAACTTTTTTCAAGAAACCATACTCTGACTGATCTTAGGCCCTGGTCTTATGAAGAATTAAAGGAGATGGTAGTTAAACAATAAATTGGTAATTAGCTGATTTAGATGGAAGCAGGATTTATTGAAAAGCACCTAATACTAGACAATGGTTCTATTAATTTTGAGTAATATCTGAGTAATAAAAATGGATATTATAAATAGGTCCTGGTTCCTGTGTGAGAGGGTCATACGGTTGTTCAGCTACATCCCAATGAAGACGTTTCGCAAGACCTTCGTTATTAATTCCAATAACTTCAACTTTCGTAGGATTATCAGCTTCTACAACTTCTTTAAAATATTCAGCCATTAAAAGATTAGCATCCTCAAAACCATCATTTTTACTTGGACCATGATCCTCCCACCATTCTTCCATATCCTGTGGTCTCCATCTAAATTTTCTTCCTTCTGGGAATTTAACTGTAATAACTTTAGCATGAGAATAAAGAAGGACTCCCTCGCTATTGTATACCACTTCAAAGTTATTTGGATAATCCATGGGTCTTATTAACATGCCGTACAGACCCTCTATGCTAAGCTGAGGTTTATTATGCACCAAGACCCCTTCTGCAAAATAATTTTCATAACTTTTGACCTTAAAATTATAAGTTCTAGAAATTTCATTCCAACAGCTTATATTTTTTACTGTTTTATAATTTGAATCAAAAGCAATAACCATATCTTCTTTTTCTAATTTGCTTACAGCAAGACCCTCTTTTTTTGTTGCTTCTGGGTCAATAGATTTTATTCCTTGTAAGGTAAAAATAGGATGATTTTCAGTTAACTTTATCTCAGAACCATCTGAAAAAACAATTTTACACATATCATCTGATATAAATGACTCAAGCTTAGTGATAACCCCTATAGTTTGCTTTTTATTTTTTTCATCATAACTTAAGACTAAATTGCCTGTTTTAATATCTTCAATATTTTCATAATCTCCATTACTCATTAGAATTTTTGTTCCGGCTGGAAAACATCCATCAAGATTTAATGATTTGGCCTCAATAGGAATAAAACCTGGGCCAATTCTTCTTACTCCAAGATGTCTTGATAATATTTTTTCAGCCTCATCAATATTTTCAAGGAAAGTAACATCTATTTCTATAGGAGCTTCAACTTCAAACATTCCTCCAGTTTCAGGATCTTTAACATTTCCTCTAATTATCTTTATGAATCTCTTACTCGGAAGTCCTGGTGCTAAATAAGTTGGTTCTAAATTTCCATAAACTACTAGTTCTAATGCATCTGCTTTTCTTCTAGTTCCATCAGGATTTGTTATATATCCTATACCTGTTTCATCATAAGTTATCATGTTTTCTTCTAATAGATGATACTCATCATTAATATTAACAGCTCTTACTTTATTAGGGTCGCATTTTTGTTCATGAACTATTCTGTTTATTACTGATCTGTGAACTCCTCCATGATTAAATCTTGTCTGGAAAATAACAGCGTTATATCCTTTAATTTTTGCATAAGTAATAGTTTTTAGAAGAAGCTCTTTATATTTTCTTGGACTCATTTCCTTTCCAGGGAATTTTCCAAACCATCCAATTTCTATTGCTTTAATTTCTCTGCCAAGTTTCTGAGAAAGTTTTCTTGAATATTCTTTTGAAGAATCACTTTCAAAGGCACTTGCTGTGCCCTCTGAATTTGCAAAAGTTGCTGCTTCAACATCTACTTCATGGCTAAAGTCTTCAGATAACATTCTGTTATATCCATTTTTAATTTTCTGTCCAGTACTGCTTGCAATTATAGCTAAAGCCTCTTTCTGCTCATTAGAAAGGCCTTTTCCATGAGCATTATTATAATCATATTCAACAATATCTCCAAGAATATTTCTTTCTTCACTAACTCTACCTTCTCTAGGAGCTTCCACACTATAGGTTTTTATAGGGCTATTTAATTTATTAGCTTTTTCTATAATTAATTCTACTCTTGTCTTTAAAACATTTGGAGAAGTAGAAATAAGGCCTCTTGCATCTAGTATTTGCCATGCAGCATCAATGTTTGACAAAAGATTATCTATATTTTTTCTGAATAAGTTCCTTAACCTAATTATCTGATTTTGGCTGTACTTCCCGCGTTTCAATCCTCTCACAAACTTGTCAGTGTAATAATCTGGATTATTATAAATAGTTTCTGCTGTTTGTTTCAGTGTATCTAGAAATTTCTCATCATTTAATAAACCCGCAGGATCAAAACCAACATCCATTGTATTTTCAACATATTTTCCAAAACTTATGATTTCATCCATCTCTTCTTTAAATTTTTGCGATGTTTTATATTCAGTAATTGTTGTAGGGTCTATCCCTGCTTTAATTGCTCTAAGATATGCCTCAAAAGTTTCAGGATAACTATATGGAGAAATCATAGGATTTTTCTCACCTATCCAAGGTCTCTCCAGACCTTGAATCCAGGCGTCATAATACTTAATATCTCTAGCTTGTATTGTTCTTAATCTAGTGTCTGTTAAAACAATATTTCTAGTTTCAAGAGGATAACCTAAAAATCTAAGGGCTGTCGCACCTGCCCTGATTCTATAAGCCCTGTCCTTGGTTGAAATAAGCGAGTGCAATTGGCTTGTTACACTGTTTTGAACTGGAACCTTAAGTTTCTGGTCTCCATATCTTTTAACAAATACAAGCAATTCTTGATTCACTTCTCCAGAAGGAGTTATTGTTTCTAGACGTCTGCCTATTATTTCAGGTGCTTCAAAGCCAAAAGCTGCCATAGAAATATCTTCTTCTCTAAAACCTTTTTTGCCTATTAAATATGAATAAGCTATTTGCCTCTGCCCTCTTTCCATAGGAGATATAAGTTCTCCGGATGTATCTGGATTAAGCTTGTATCTGAATACAAACCATATATCTCCTTTCCACTCCACAACATCAACATCAGTATTGCTTGTCAAGCTAGGATCTGTAAAATATGGAGTATAATAACCACTTAACATTTTTTCTTTAACATCCAAAGGCACTGGCTTTAATTCAGCAGGATCTATTCCTTCAAAAGTATGCAATGTTCTCTGCTCAGGAAAAACATCAAATATTCGTTCATTGCAATCAGGAGCTATTCTGATTCCTTTTCCCACAGGAGCTCTTTTAGGAGGCCTATGGCCTTCTAAAATATCATTGCAATCAAGATAAACAAACCTGCTTGGATCATGAAAAAATTCAAACCAATCATTTAGATGTTTTTGAGGGTCAAGAGAAACAAAAGAAGCAGGAAGTTCTTCTCCTTCAATATTCACATAATAAGAAACTTTTTTTGATATCCCTCCAGAGTTATATATAAAATCCATCCAGTTTTCATGAATATCAACTTTTACTTTAGAAGTTTTTTTATTAAGAACTTTTTTACCTGAACTATCTATTACATACAGAGGCGCATGTGTCTCTGGAATTTTTTTCAAAAGAGTTTCCCTTGCATCATTATCTCTTACAATTACTTCAATAAAAGGTTTTCCATCAGAAGTTTCATATATTATGGGCATTTCTATTTTTTCTCCATCAGAATCTATAAATGTTTCTATACCCATATAAGCTTTTAATTGCTGCCTTTCAACAGATAAATCAACTGATTCTTTTATTTGTTTATGGGAAATTTTCCCCCATCTAAACATACTTACATCTTTTCCTTCTACATAAGGATAAAAAATATGCCTATTTCCTTGGACCTCAAGTTCAATTCCATCTCCTATAAGCTCTCCAGTTTTAGGGTCTCTTATTTCCCTTACAATACCTCCCCTGCTTAATGCTTTTGCTTCAAAACTATCCAAATCTCCTTTAGTTTTAAAAACTAATTCTGGATATAAAGTTGCATGTTCCCTATTAAAATCAGGAACAATAAAAGAAAAATCACTTTGCATATTTATTCCAGTTTCAGGACCTCCTGGAATTCCTATATACTCCGATACTAGCAAAGCAATATCAGGAGGAACTTTTGCAGCAAGTAAGACAGATTCTATAAGCTTTTCTGTCACTAATTCTTCAAATGCAGCTCCAGCAATAAAACTAATTCCCTTGACTGTTACTGCCTTGCCTCCTGAATAAAATCCTTTAAGAGCAGTTGCTCCCATAGTATAACTAAACCTGGGAATTGCTCCGCAAACAAGGCCTCTTTCATTATAAGCAATAACAGCTTCTCTAGCTAAAGACTGAAATAAATTAGCATATGTTTCAGCCTGTAATACTCTTCTGGTTAAAACAGCAAACCTGATAGTGTTTATTTGCTTAGCAAGACCAACAACCCTGAGTGTAGGTGATAATAGAAGTGACCCAATCATAAGAGGAGTTGTCATTGAAGCAAGTATCTCATTAGTCATAGTCAATGATTCTGGTTTATAAGCATATTCTTCTGCTATTCTAAATTTAAAATAAGGTTTTACTTTTTCTATTTGTTCCTCACTGCTTCCATACATCCTCATTAATTCCTTTGCCTGCGATTGGTCCAAAGTAGCTAATAAAGAAATATCTGGAACTTCTCTGACTGCTGTTCTTACATACATCAAATAATCTCTTACTAAATTCCAATGGTCCTTTAAAACATCATCACCTTTTCCACAAATATATTTATCCATATCAGACATTGTAACTTCAGAAATATGATAGTGCTCCTTAATTTCCTCATCACTAGGCATCCAGACACCAATTAAATTAGCTATTGCTCTTAACCTGTCAATTTCTGAAGAAGTTAAAAAAGTATTTAAATAAAAAGGATCTTCATTTGAATTTTGATAATAAAGCCCCTGCAAGGTTATTAATCCTAATTGCCTGGAACTGATTTGATTACTATCTCTTGTAAATTCAGGAGTTAAATCATCAACTCCTTTTCCAGCAATACATTGTACTGTGAAAACTGCTGCTCCTGGCCTATACCAGGGCAAATCAGGGCGAAGACGATTTGATAATATTTCCCAAGCTTGTTTCACTTGTATTTTTTGATATCTATTTATAACTTCTAAACTTCCTTTAATTGCATTTGCATAGGAATTTTTTGCATACTGGGCATATTTTCCTGAAGAATCTAAATTTATTGCACGTGCAAAATCTTCTAAGGAATACCTATACAAAGGAGCCATATCACTAGGATCTGGCACAATAAATATAGACTCTTCTTTAAATATTTCTCCTCTAAAAATATAAGTCATAGTTCTTATTTCTACAGGAGGATTTAAACTTAATAAAAAATTAAGTTCATTTATTGCTTTTTCAAACTCTCCTATCTCTGAATAAATACTTGCTAAGCTGAATGTTGACTGCAACAGAGCATTTTGGTCTTTTATTGGTTTAGAACTTTTAAGATTATATGAATTTTCCTGAACCTTTTTATATTGAGCTATTGCACTATTAAATGAATCAACTGTTCTTTTATAAGGAGTATCAATTGTTGGATAAAATTGATAATAGTAAGTTAAGCTGTTTTCTTTATTTTTGTCAATACATGTTTTATATGATGATTCAGGCCCTCCTCGATCTAAAATATAGCTTAAATGATCTTTTATATAACCTGGTTTTGAGTATCCAGTGGGATTTGCTTTTAAATTCATGATTACTTCTTTGTTTATTTCACCCTTAGGAATTTTATCATCTTTGATAGAAATCCAGGTATTTCCTAAATCTGTTGACCAGTGAGTTACAACTTCTCTTCCATATTCATTAATACCTGTTTTAAATAAAAGATGCCTTTCAAAAACAGGAGGATCATTGCTTATTATATAAATGTAATCTAAACAAATCTCTAATTCTCCAACTGGAATATTTTTAAAATCACTATAAGCTTTATATAGCCTAACTTTTCCTAACTCTAATCCGGCTAAATTTCTTACTTCATCACTTAAATCTCTGTATTCAAACTTAAAACTATTTGTTTTAATATAGTCATTCACTCCATCAAAACTTAAAGCTTTGTATAATTGACCCTGTGTTGAAGTTGCTCCATTAACAGTTCCATGATTTTTATTTCCACTTGCATCATTTGCATTTCCTTCAAGAGGATAATATAAGACTAATTTACTCTTATCTATAAGTCCAACATCTGCTCCAAGAGCTTCTAAATAATTGCTTAGAACCTCGCTTTCACTTAATTTTTTATTATAGATTCTAAACTCATCTAATCCTCCTGTTAAAAACTGGGATGTACTGCTAAAACTTCCAATATATTTCGATGTATCTGCAGATGGAAAAACAATATTATTAGTAGTTGTGTCTGTAAATTTAAGTTCACCATTTATATAACTTTTTAATTGCTTGTTTGCATAATCCATTATTAAAGTAACATGGCACCATTTGTTTTCGCATTCAGTTAAAAAATTAGGATTTGTAGTTAAATCAGTTTTTGTGCCCCCTATAGAACCATCACAATACTGCCATACAATATAGTCTTTAGATTTTTGCCTGTAAATCCAGAGATATCCCTTTCCATTATTTCCACCATAACCCTCTTCAATATTTCCTTCTCCATATTTACACAAATCCCATGCAGCATCACTTAAAAAAGTTTGATAATTCTCATTTTGCATTCCATCATACCAGAATGATACTGTAATAGAATCTGATAAAAACTCGTTTAGCTTTGCTTCTGCTTTAGAATTACCTTCATAAGTCAATAAATCCTTTTCTGATAAATATCTTGATCCGAGTTCTTGCAGTTCTTCTAAAATATATGATGGCTGAGAAGGATAAATAAGTACAGGATCAGAACAATACTCCATATTCTCATAACTGCACATATCAGGACCTGTCGGACTTTCTTTTTCATCAGAAGGTGCACAGCTTCCTCCTAAACATTTAAAACTATAATCAGAAGGACAATTAGTTAAATCTTCAGTATTACTAGTACTACAAGCATTGCATAATCCTTTAATTGCGCATGCCGAAGATTTGCAAGTTTCACCTTCCATTATTTTTGCTACTTGACATTCTCCAATTATATCTTCAGGATTTTCAAAAATACATTCTCCACAAAAACCGCAAACTTCTCTTTCTGTTTCTTTAGTGCATTTATTAGCTTCACAAAATCCATTTAAACAAAGCCCATATTCTGAACAAGAAACTCTATCTTCAGGAGCCAGACTACAGGTTTTCTTGTCTTTTTTATCATCTTTTGCGCATCCAAATCTTTCTTCTTCTGTATTTTCATGAATATTAATATTAAAAATATCCTTAATTTCTTTTTCCGCTTCTATAACCCTTTCTTCATCATTAACATATTCAAAAGGATGTATAAGTATGCTTATTTTTTGAACATCTTTTGTTTGTTGATTTATCAGTATTGAAAGATTAATTTTTTTTGTTTCACTAGGATAAATTATAACTTCTTCTTCAGAAAGATAAGTTGGAATTGGGGGATCACTATTATCATAATAAAAAGCCACTATTTTAACATTATTTTTATTATAATTTGTGTATTTCATGCTCCAGGACATCTCATCTCCCTTGTTTACTCTATAAGATCTGGTTTTAAAAGATTCAATTTCAGTAAAATCTTCTTCAGCTCCTTCTATTGGAAGCTGAGTAAGGTCAACAGCATAATCATATTCTCCACATTTCTGGCATTCAGGGCACTTTTTTGGTATTCCAGTGCACTTGCCATCTTTACATTGGTCATCAGTACAACCATTTTTATCATCACAACTGTCTTTAAAATCAAGCTTGCATTTAGCAAGATTTCTATCTAACATATTTTTTAATGTTTCAAGAGTTATTTGTTTAATATCATTAATACTTTCTATTTTTCTGCCTTCTTCATCAACAAATACTAGAGTAGGATATGATTGAATATTGTATTTAGCTACAAGTTCTAGATTGTTATTACCATTTATTTTTTCAATAATATATTTTTCAGGATACTGTATTTTTAATTCTTGAATAACCTTGTCTAGTTCAAGACAAGGAATACAACCATCAATATAAAAATCAAGCAATTTGCATTGTTGTTGAACACTTTCAATAATAGGTCTTCCAGTTTTAGCTAAACATGTAGGGTCTCCTTCATGAACATATTTTTCAATTGAAATTGTTGCTAAAGTTTTTTCTTCATTGATACTATCTCTACATATTTCAGGATCAGGACTGCACTTTTCTAATAATCCGAATAAATTTTTTTCAGGAATGCACAGGCCTAGTGAAGTGCATTCCTCTTCTGTATTACAAAACTCCAATAAACCTTCTCCACATTCTTCACATTTATAACAACCTTTTGTATCTTTTATATCTAATTTAATTTCTCCTGAAATTTTTTCATTAATATCTTCAGGAAGTATTGTAAAACTTATATTTTCTGATTTTCCAGGATCAATTATACTAGTATAAGTTCCACTTATAGATAGTTCTCTTATATATTTTAGTATATCACCTTCAACAAAAGGATCTGCTTTAACACTAATCATATTTGTGTTTTCAAAATTAATAAAATCTGTAAATCCTTCTCCTTTTTTAATAAAATAAGGGGAATCCTTACCACTAACTATGACTTTAAAAATTTCTTCTCCTGCATTAGTATTTATTGTACATTTTTTAACTCCGATATCTGTACATCCTCCATTGACACACTGGCCATTAGAACATGGATTTTCACTATAACAATCTCCTCCTGTTTTACCTAAACATCTAGCATCTCCTTGATGAACATATTCTGCTATTGTAACATCTGCTATGTCAATATTTAAGGATTCAGAACTTTTCCTTATTACATCTGCTTTAATATTTAGATTACCTGTTTTTCCAGCTTTAACTTTAAACCATATTTGCTTATCTTCACGTGGTTTTACAATAAGTTTAGGGGAATCAATAAGATTTCCTTCTTCATCAATTAAAATTACTTCTTCATTTAAATCACCCTCTATTATTATTGTTAATTCTGCATCTTCATTCCAATCTTCATTCCAATAATATGAAGAAAATATATATTCCTCATCTTTTTTTATTACACCATTTGTTTCTATTTTAGATCTAACAATATTATTTGTATGAGTTATTAAATTGAATATCTCTTCACCACTATGAACTTCACATGGCTTAAAACACATTGGTATTCCCTCGCATTTTCCTTGAATGCACCTGTCACCTGTTGTAAAATCATTCCCATCATCGCAATGCATCCAATAACCGCTAAATTTGACGTGTTGAAGATCTCTTTGTTGATTTAATCCTGAATCTTCAATACTGACCTGAACTAAGTCTATTGTTTCATCTTTCAGCTCTCCTTGTTCTCTCCACATTACATCAGCTTTAATTCCTACCCCTTCAACTATGCTCTCACAAATTTCAGAGGAATAAATCCAAACATCATTAGCACAATCCAGAAGCCAAGGCCTTACATTAAATCCAACTATAGCTGTTTCTCCTGGAGAAACAGGAATTGGATAAAATCCTGATCTGCTATAGGTTTGCCATGAACCGTAATTTATTATTTGTGGTGATCCTTCCCCATAATTATAAGGGTATAATGTGACTTCATATGGTTTATTATTCGTGTAAGTAACATAATCATAAAAATTATAAAAAACATAATTTTGCCGCATATAATGTTCTTTAGGTTCAGGCTCGTTATATTTCCCTATGTTGACTTTGTATATCCTGCCATAGTTTTCCCATAAAAACAAAGGGCTTGCCCCTGGATTATAAACCAATGAATCACTACAAATCTCACATTCAGGAAGTACATCACATGTGCAATATGAATTATAATTAGTAGCACAACGTTCCTGGCATTTAGTAATAGGTTCGGAAACCACATTACTGGCAATACTGTACAGCAAATAAATGTCTGAACCTCGAGGACGATAAGATCCCCAAAAGCAGTGAGTATTAATCCATTCGTATGGTCTTATCTGACTTTTACCACACCAACATTCAAATTCTGAACATATAGAAAATCCTTGACAATCACTATCTTCTTCACAAGAAGATTCAAAAATACACTGACCATCTTCACAAAAGCCATAGTTAGGAACAGCAACATACGAGTTTTTATAGATATACTCTTGATTGTTCTTCTCCACGCAAGAAAAACCTCTGTCTAAATATCTTGAAAAACAGTTATCAGAATTTTTACAACACTCTAAAAAATATTTTCTATATGGGTTAGGATCAGAAGAAGGAAACTCAATGTCTTGACAACCAAAACCACAAGCTCCGCATCCATCAGGATTTCCACATCCATCATCTCCACATATTTTTCCTCTGCAATTAGGTTCGCAATCAATACATATCCCATTATAATTACAAAAAGGAGTAGGTTCTAAGCACCCTAGACCACAAGTACCTCCACAACCATCAGGTCCGCATTGTTTTCCTGCACAATTTGGTTCACATTGAACACAATTTCCATTTTCACATTTATCACTTCCTTCACATTTACAATCAGTCCTGCAGCTATCACAATTTTCATTTTTATCTGGCTCACATCCATTTTTTCCACAATCTAATGGGCAATCAAAATCAAAATTATCTTTTGTAGAATCTCCAACACTTCCAAAAGGACAGCATCCATCTCCAATATTTCCACTGTTCAATAATTCTTTAATTTCACAAATTGCACTACAAGTTCCAGGATTTTTACATGTTTCAGTAGTGCACAAGTCACCGTCATTACAATCTTCATTTTTATTACATTCAGGTTTTAGAGGATTATTATTGCAACAAATTTCTCCTTGTTTTAGACAATCCCCAGGACAATTTATACAATTTTCATCTCCTTCACAATCCCCATTACCGCATATAGGATTATTAACACATATGCCATCTTGCCATCTGCAACCACTAGGACTTTTTTCACAAGGATCTCCAGGACATTCTTCAGAAGAATAATCACCACATCCTTCTTCCCCTATAGACTGACAAACATCATCTAAATCAGAACAGCTGTCATCTGCATAATAACATTCACCGCCGCACTCAGTCTTACACTCTTCTTCACTACAACTTCCTAAACCAAAAATATTTAAAACACTTAAAATTCCTGAAGAACTTTCGCAATCTCCACAAGTTTTACAAGAGGTTTCAATGCAGCCTCTTGTTATATGGCAAACTTCTCCTCGATTTGTATCACATCTATTATTATCAGGAACATTTTCACAGCTCTCTTCAACACAACTATCAACAGTACACCCTATCCCATCATAACAATCATTATTACTCGAACATTTGCCTTCTATTTTTTCACAAACACCATCAACGCATTCTTCAATTTCTTGACATTGAGCATTATTTGTACAAGGAATCATACAAACTCCATTTTTACAGATTTCTCCAGTATTACAATTCTCATTATTTGTGCACGAGGGTTCACACTCACCATTATCACAACTTTCTCCTAAATTACAATCAAAATTATTTTTACAAGGAATTTCTGTTAGAACACACTGCCCACCTTCACAAGTTTGATCTGCTGGACAATCTCCACAACTTTCACCACAACCATCATCTCCGCATTGTTTTCCTGAACAATTAGGAGTGCATGATTCTTCTGGTGCACACTCACCACCATCACAATTTTCACTATTACAATCTCCATCCCCATCACATGGATCTCCAACATCACCTCCTTCACCTGTACATTGTCCATTATCACAAGTCCCGCTATTGCACTCATCACCACCCACACAAGGGGTGCCTTCTCCACCTCCATCTCCCTCACCAATATCAGGTTCACAAACTCCATTAAAGTTGCATCTCTTGCCGCCTTCACATTCTCCGCAGCTTCCCCCACATCCATTATTCCCACATTCTCTATTATCGCAATTAATATAACAAATATTTCCCGGATTTGGAAAATCAGGTCCGCGAATACCTTTTTTTTCTCTGCAAAAAGGATTAGGATTATTAAGAATAAACTGGCCTCTGCAGGACTTATCAAAACAAAAATCATTAATAGTGCACACATCATTATCATCACACTTCTTACCAATTAAATTCAGAAAAACACACATCCCTGTTCCTAAACAAACATCATCAGTACAAGGATTACCCTCATTGCAGATTATTTTATAATAACATTTTCCAGAATCTTTGTTGCATTTGTCTATTGTGCAGGCAACTCTGTCATCACATTGGGAATCATCATTGCATTCAACTTCTCTTTTACAATCAGAACCACATCCTTCACCATCATCTTTATTTCCATTAGGGCCTTCATCACATTCTTCCCGAAGTATCCACCTGTGGCCATCTCCGCATCTTGCATTTTTACAATCAATACAGCTATCTGTTGGCCATATATTCCCGTCATCACATTCTTCACCTTCTTCTTTTTTTCCATTGCCACATTCTGGTAGACAATCATTGTCATTATTACTACTACAACCAAGAAGACAGCAACCATCATCAGGCATACAATTAGTAATTTGAGTGTTTATACACTCTCCATTTGAACAACTGTCTAAAGTACAGCTAATTCCATCATCACAATTAACTGGAGTACTTGTGCATCCTGCAGAAGTACAGCTGTCTGTTGTGCATAGATTATTGTCATTGCATTGAGCAGAGCTTGTGCATTTTACACATATTCCTGTGCTTGGATTGCAAGTCTGTCCAGCAGGACAGGTTTTTGCTGTATACCTGCATCCTGAAGAAGTGCAGCTGTCTGTTGTGCATAGATTATTGTCATTGCATGGAGCACTGCACCATCCACCGCATCCATCACCGCTTCCACAAGATTTTCCTTGACAACTCGAAGTGCAATAATATGCATCTGCAACAACACCAGAATATAATTCTCCAGATTCTTTCTTTAGTTTTTCATCTCCAGAAACAAATATTTTTTTTAAAAAATCAAAAAATCCTTTAAAATCCTTTTTAATATTATCTTTAAAGCTTGCAGAGACTATATTTAAGCAAATGAAAATTATAAAAAGCAGTGCAAAAAACTTTAAAAATCTCTTTTTTCCCTCTTTTTTCATGATTTATTAAGAAAAATAGATTATATAAATTTATTTAATGTCAAAAATTGCAGAGATCAAAACAATTTCCTGAAAAATCGCCTACTCCATCCTGAAGGATGGAGTTTGATCGGCGATTTTTCTGATTCGGAAATTTTTAGGATGCTCGGAAATTGAATGCAAGTAAACTACCTCATGTCAAGAACCATGTGTTAAAACACATGGCGTGTGGTTCTTGAACACCCCCAAAATTA
>JAUYDD010000225.1 GCA_030704765.1 Nanobdellota archaeon
TTGCATTCAATTTCCGAGCACAAGAAAATTGTTTTATGCAATTTTCTGTGCAGAAAATTCTTCTGAAAGAATTTTCATGCATCCTAAAAATTTCCGAATCAGAAAAATCGCCGATCAAACTCCATCCTTCAGGATGGAGTAAGCGATTACTTCAAAATCTCTAAAAGATTTTGAATGTTCCAAAAAATCTTATGAAAGATTTTTTTGATTTCAAGAAATTTTTTTGATATTAAGTGTGTTCCACCAAATCCCTGGTTATTTCACTACTGAAAGTTACAAAATTAAACAAAAAGATTTTAATATGCCTCTGCCTAATATATATTATGAAAACAAATTGTCTGACTGCAATTTTATCTTCTGCAATATTGATTCCTGTTATTTCTGGATGCACTGGTGAAGTAAAAGTAGAAACTCAAAAAAAACCTTCTATAGAATCAAAAGTAGAACGAGCTAATCCTTTAGAAAATTGTGAAGCTTATGAAATAGATCCAGGTAAATATAGTTTTTTTGTTGAAACTGATGCTGTATGTTTTATTCCTTTTAAAACTATAGATTTTCCAGAAGGAAGGATTTATTTTAAAAGATTAGACCCAAAAAATTCCTTTAATAAACCATTAAGATTATCAAAAGATTCTTTTATGAATCAATATACTTTAGAATTAGGAAAATATGAAATATGGGTAGAAAATAATGGTTTTTTTGCTCCTGTTGATAAACTGATTCCAAATAAAGAAGCATATGATGAAAAAGTTGCTAAAATAAAAATACACAATCGTGAACCACTTAAAGAATCACCAAATCAAGAACAAAATGAAAAAGCTCCATTGCCTCCTGCACTTCCTATAGCTCCAGCACCAACGCCAGAGTTACCTCCAGCACCATCACCAGCACCTGGGTTGCCACTAGCACCTAAATATGATTCTTCTGCATGAATAAAATTAGATAGCCTTTCTTAAAAAATATATTAAACTATAATAGGATTATATCAAAGTTAAACACTAGATATATATTGTTATGGATAACTGCGTTGGTTATGTCTCAGTATAGTGCAGTTATACAGATAGAGAACTGCAAAATATATGTAACATAAGCTACGCAGTTCTCTATATCTTCATATGTTTGAAGATGTTTCAATAATGCAAGAGAGGAGTATCTTAATCAATGATTTAACTATTAATAAGGATTTCATTAATCAAAAAAACAATCCACCACACCCTAAAGGTTTTTTGCCACAGCTAAAAAATCGCCTGCTGGCGAGTGTGGTTTGATTGGCCCTTGTTTTTAGGATGCGCACAAAAACTTTCAGAAGAATTTTCTGCACAGAAAATCTAAAAGATTTTCTTGTGCTCAGAAATTAAAACAAACTAACATCCACATGTCAAGAACCATGGAATAAATTCCATGGCGTGTTTGGTTCTTGAGCACCCCAAAAATTATTTTTGCTTTCTACATATTAAAATAAGTAAGGTACGCAAAAAATAATTTTGCTGGTCTCAAAATATGTGGTTTAATTTCTGACATCACCAAATCCCTGATAGGATTTGTACCCACATGTCAAGAACTCTGGATTGAAATCCAGAGTGTAAGTTCTTGAGCATGATCCAAAATTCCTTTGCTATCTATGGACTAAAGTCACATAGCGTGCGCAAAGAGAATTTTGGACATGTCAAGAACTTTATTTAATTCAAGGAGTTTTTGATCACCATCAGAAATTTCCTGAAAAATTTCTGAGGCCTAAATGTGTGGGTTTGTAGTGGATTCCTAAAAATCCTTTAGATTTTTTCAGTGGTGAGACTGAAAAAACAAAGCAAGAGCTTTGTCCTCTGTCTAAAGACAGAGGTTTATTTTTTACTCTGTATTAATAATCTCAATTCTCCTGAAAACATCGAAAAAACCAAGATTTTTCACTTTATCAATTTTTAATCCAGCTTTATTTATATTTTCAATAGTCTTTCTATTGACATTGAATCTGAATAATGTTTTTGTTATAGGATTATGAATATGTTCAAAAAATGCAATTATTTTATAATTGCTGAGCATATGTTCTAACATTAAAATTTTTCCTTTTTTCTTACAGACTTGTTTCATTTCTCTTAATACTTTAACAGGGTCTGGAACTGAACAAAGTACAAATGTACAGACAACATAATCAAAACTATTGTCTTTAAATTCAAGTTTTTGTGCATCCATTTGCATTAAAGTAATATTTGGATTATTCAACTTTGTTAAACGAATCTTTGCTTTTTTAAGCATCTTTGGGCTAAGGTCTATTCCAATTACTTCTGCATTTTTATCATAATAAGATAAATTTTTTCCAGTTCCAACTCCTACTTCAAGTATTTTTCCTTTTAGATTAGACAATAAGTCTTTTCTCCATCTGCTAAACTTATATTTTTCCATACTGCCTTCAAGTAAATCATAAAACCTTGAAAATCGATCGTATTTTTTCTGAACAATTTGAGTTTGTTTATCTAACATTTTATTTATCTTTCATCATAATTTTTTAAATACATTCCAAATAAAACTTTGAGTTGTATTAAATGGAGTGTTATGTATCTCTTCAAAACTCTTGATATATTCAAATCCCTTATTAAATATTTTTCTTATAGAGTCCTCAGAATATTGTTTAGTATCTAATCCGCTGCATTTTTTAGGTCCTTTAAGCGAGAATGTTGCGATAATTAAATATCCAGCAGGTTTTAAAAACCTATTAACTGATTCTATATATTTTTTAATATCTTCTTCAGAAATTAAAAAATGAAAAAGAGCACGGTCATGCCAAATATCAAATTTTTCATTTGTTTTAAACTCCTTAATATCTGAATTAATCCAGTTTATTGTTTTTGATTTTTCATTAAGTCTTTGTTTTGATTTTTCTAATGCTTTTAAAGAAATATCCAGCACAAATATATTTTTGAAGCCTAATTCAATAAGATTATCAACAAGGTTCGAATTTCCTCCTCCGACATCAATAATATAAGCATTTTTATCTGGATCAACAGATTGTATTAAATCAATTGAGGTCTTTGGACTCTCCTGATACCAGCTTACTTCATTAAAATTTTTTAAATTATAAATATTTTCCCAGTGTTTTTTTGAAAAATTTTTATCTCCTAGACATTCATTATTTTGCATTATCTATAATCTCCTTGATATCTTTCTCTACTTCTTCTGCATCTTTTTTGCTTACTTCTGGAAAGAATTGAGAAATCATCGTAGGTTTCATCCCAACAATTTTTGTCTTTCCATTTTCTTCCAGAACATTGATTTTGCATGGCATACAAAGAGAAATTAATCTGTTCTTGTTCAAGAATTGGTTTGCATATTTTCCAGAGCATATTTCAATGATTTTCAATGGCTTCTGTGTAAATCCTTTTGCAGCCAATCTCTCTTTTACATCATAAATTTGGAATAATGTCCAACCTCTTTGTTCAACTGCTTTCAGCACTGAAACAACCGCCTCATCAAAATTATTTCCAGTTTCAACAATATATGCAAAATCTGTTATTTTCATAGTTTTCACTCATTTTTTCCTTGTATTATCATCTTGTAATTGTTTAATTAACCAAAAAATAAATAAAACCAGTGCTACTAAAATTAAGGTCATAAATAAAAACCCAAAAATCCACATAGACCCAAATCCAAAACCTCCCATCATACCTCCGAATCCTCCACCACCCATCATCCCACCAAAACCAAACATTCCTAGAAGTAAGAACACAGCCATAGTAATTATTATTCCATTCAATAAATTATTATCTTCTTTCATTTTTATCGTTTCCTCCTTTTTTGTTTTATATTGTTCCTTGATTTATTAATTATCAAAATTATTATCAAAATTATTATCAAAATTATAACAATAACAACAAGAGTTAATATGATATAAAAAAACATTTGAAATCCAAAAAAATTGTTTTGATAAGTAGTATTATTATTTTGAGGAGTTTGATAATAATTGTTTCCCATCATGCCTCTTCCTGCCATCATGCCTCCTCCCATCATTCCATAACTGTTTTCATTACAATAGATTTTTCTAGCAATACTAATATGAACTTGTTTTAATGATTCAGAACCTTCACCACCCATCATTCTATCCATTAATTCATGTTCTTCCCCAAGGTGCATTTGCTCCATATAATAATCTCCGATTTCTTCAAGTTGCTCATTAGTAAGATTACTACAGCTAATCCCTGAATCAATCAATTGTTTAGTTTTAGTAAAATTATGTTCATCTTCTTGAGCTACAACTAGGATATTGAGCAATACTACAAACAATAAGCTTAACATTATTATCTTTTTCATATTTTTATCTCCTGAACAATTTTCTTATTATGGTCTATTTTTTTAATTAAAACTTCGCGGATTATATCAAACGCCTTTATAATTTTAGGGTCACTTAATTTATAGCAAATATTTTTGCCAATTCTCTCTGAATTAACAATTCCTTTTGACTTCATAATTGACAAATGTTGAGAGATATTCGTTTGACTTAATTTTGACTTATTCATAAGTTCTGTTACAGAAAGCTCTTTTTCTCTAAGAAGGTCTAAAATCTCTAATCTTATAGGATTTGAAAATACCTTACAAATTTCTGCATGTAAATTATATAACTCTTTCATATGTATATTAGAATATTCTAATATATAAATCTTATGAATCTAACTTCTATGTTTTTAAGAAAATCTATTCATAAAGCTTATAAAGGAATTTTTACTATAGAAACTGATATGGCAAATATACTTCTTAGTCCTCAGTGGTTTTTTGGTTATGATATTATATTTGAACTAGCTTTTGCGATTATTTCTCTGTTGGTATGTTTTATTTCATATAAAATATACAAGCTTACAGAAGAAAACTCATTAAAATTATTTGGAATTTCTTTCCTATTTATATCAATCTCTTATTTTATACAATCTTTTTTCAATTTTGCTATATATTCAGAATTAAGCAAAAATGTTGTTAGTTTATTAAGTTTATCAGATATTAATTTCTTTAACCTTCTAGGAGTCTATACAAACATAATATTTTTCTCATTAGGCTTGATTACATTGGTTTATATGACATTAAAGATAAAAAGCCCAAAAACATATTCACTTTTGGTAATTATACCTATTTTCTTATTATTTATGGGCTGTAATAAACTTTATCTATATTATGCTTTAACATCTATACTTCTTATTTACATCGCAATATATTATTTTTCAAACTATATAAATAAAAGAAATTTAAAAAGCCTGCTTGTTTTTATAGCATTTGACTTTTTATTGTTTGGCCAGATTCATTTCATATTTTCAATTAACCATGTATTATACTATATCCTAGGCCATTTCCTAGAATTAATAGCTTATCTCCTAATATTAATAAATCTTATATTAATTCATAAAAATGGCAAAAAAGCGTGAAAAAATGCAGGTTATCAGAGATATACTGCTGGTTATAAATGAAAAAAATGGAAAAATTAAGCCTACTCATATTATGTATAAATCGAATCTTTCTTACCTGATGATGGAAGAATATCTCAATAATCTTATTAATAAAGGATTTATAATTGAAAATAAAACTAATAAAACCAGAACTTATTCCATAACTATAAAAGGTTTAAACTTTTTAGAACAATTTAAGCTGATTAATGATTTTATGGGTTCTTTTGGATTAGACTAGATTTAGGAATTATTTTTATCACCAAAACCTTCGGTTTTGTACCCACACATAAGTGTGGGTTTGTAGTGGTTTGCGGAAAATTCAAAATATCTGCCCGATATTTTGAAGATTTTTAATTTGCAGATTATTTTTAAGTAAATAAATGAGAAAAAGTATTAAAACTAATACTAATGCAATTAAAATCAAAAAAACAATGGGCCACCACACCCTAAAGGTTTTTTGCCACGGCAAAAAATCGCCTGCTGGCGAGTGTGGTTTGATTGACCCTTGTTTTTAGGATGCTCGAGAATTGAAAACTGTAACATTTGCTACGACCACATGATAAATCATGAGGTTTTCAATTCTCGAGATAAATATATTGT
>JAUYDD010000242.1 GCA_030704765.1 Nanobdellota archaeon
AATTTCCGAATCAGAAAAATCGCCGATCAAACTCATCCTTCAGGATGGAGTAGGCGATTACTTCAAAATCTCTAAAAGATTTTGAATGTTCCAAAAAATCTTATGAAAGATTTTTTTGATTTCAGGAAATTTTTTTGATAATCAATTGATTTATATATGCAGAGAAATATATAATAAAAAGACATGAAACCCCTCAAACCATCCCATAGAGAAAAGAAAAGATATATTATATTTGAAGGAAAAGATGCAGATAAAGAAAACATTGAAAAAGCAATATTGGATTTTATAGGAATACTCGGGTTTGCAGAAGCTAGATTAAAAACCTTGAGGACAAAAGATGGAAAAATTATATATTCAATAAATAGAGACTCATTAAATAAAATCAGGGCTAGTTTTTTATTAAGCGGCAAGGATATAAGGATAATGAAAGTATCTGGAAATATTAAGAAACTAAAATGAATTAGGCTGCTTGGATTATCTGTTGTTTTTTCTCTAATTCAAATAATGTTTGATCCCTTAATTTTTTTATAACTTTATGATGTTCTAAATCATGAGGTAAATGAGTACATAACATTACACTGATAGGCTCTCCATAATCTTTTAATTTAATAAAAGTCCTGTCATGACCTGCTGCTATTGTACCATCAGGAGCAGTATAGATATAACTATGTGAAGCTCTACAACTATTGATAAAAAGATAACTATCTAAATATTCTTCTTTATCAAATCGCTCTAATAATTCTATCATCAAAGGTAATTGATCTCCTAAAAGAGGATCAAGGTCAAGATCTTCTAAATGTGGCTTTTCAATAACTAAACTTAAATTCCTATCTCTTGAATCATGGTTTCCCTTAGGAGGAAAAGTCCAGGAGGGATAATTGCTCTTGAATAATATACCATTTAGGGGTATTTCTTCATTTCTAACAATCCTTAAAAATTCTAAAGGAAGCTGAGTTTGAGAACGAGTTTTATAATAAGTATTATTCCTCAATCCTACATACACAGGATGGCCCATAAAAAGTCTTGGTGCAGGTACATATCTGAGCATTTCGCTAAACAATTTTCCAAACTTGTCTAACTTGCTATCATCTTCATCGCATTCAATATCATTTAAAATACCTTCGTGTTCATTTGGAATATCCTCATTACCAGCAAAATCTCTTGGATCATAAGTCAGCAATCTTCCATCAGGCCCTCTTAATATTGATTTATAACCGTGTTTTTCTAATCCAGGACCCCTAAAAATATATTCATCGAAATAAGCTATATTACTATCATCTAATTTTTCTAAAGTTGAAACTGTCAAAGGAAAGTCTATTCTTCTTGATGGAGCTATATAAGAATCTTCAGAATATCTTCCTGAATAAGCTATTCTTAAATCCATTGTCCCTTCTATTTTATTATCTCCATTTATATAAAAAAAACGAGAAGTTGCAACAATAGAATTTCCAGATAAATGTTCCTGTTTATGAGAAGATATTAAGATTTCCTTTAGCGGAGGTTCTGCGATTTCAAGCATTTTCTAACACTCTTTATTAATCTCTAAAGTAAAGCATTACTTAGGTTACTAAATATTATGTCGGAAATTGAAAACCTCATCTTTTAAGATGAGGTAGTTTACCTACATTCAATTTCCGAGCATCCTAAAAACAAGGGCCAATCAAACCACACTCGCCAGCAGGCGATTTTTTGCCGTGGCAAAAAACCTTTAGGGTGTGGTGGCCCATTGTTTTTTTGATATCATAATTATTATTCGCTTATATATAAATATTCTCATTATTGCTTTATTCCATAAAAAACTTTAAACCATAAGTTTTTTAAACCCTATTTTCCTAAAAAATCATAATAGGAGAAAAATATATTGGTCTTGATATCCAAAGAATAATTCTTATTATTTTCTTTGGCTTAGGACAAATTATATTATTATATTAATATGGAGATCAAAAATATTTGGCAATTTTTAGGCTCTCCATTTTATATGGAACTAGGAGGCAAACAATAAAATGGAGATTCCAGATATGCAGCACCAAGTAATGGGTTATGATAGAAGCGCAACTATGTTCTCTCCAGATGGATATATATTACAGGTTGAATATGCACAAAAAGCTGTAAGATTAGGAAGTGCAAGTATTGGCATGAATTGTTCTGATGGAGTATTGATAGTTTCTGATAAAGGGCAAAAAGACATCTTGATAATACCAGATTCTGCTGAAAAAATACATGAGATTGATGAGCATATTATGGCTAGTGCTGCTGGAATACTGTCTGATGCTAGGATACTTATAAACCACACAAGACTCATTGCTCAACAACATCGTGTGACTTATGATTCACCTATTGAAGTTGAATCTATAATAAGAGAGATATCAGACATACAACAGCAATACACCCAGCATCCAGGAGTGAGGCCTTTTGGAGTATCATTACTTATTGCTGGAAAACAAGGAAATGAGACTAAACTCTATACAAGTGATATAACTGGAAATTATTATGAATATTATTCAGCTGCAATAGGAGAAAATGATGATAAGATAAAAGAGATATTAAGAAAAAAACACAAAAAAGATATGGGGATTGAAGAAGGATTAAAACTAGCTTTTGAAATATTCAAAGAAGTATTAGGAGATAAATTTGACATAAACAGGTTCAATGTTGCGATAATAAAAAAAGATGACAGTAAAATAAAAAAATTAAAAACCGACGAACTTAAAAAATATATATAAGATGACAGACACTATAGCAAGATTAAAATCAGGGAAACTAACATTTGAGACAATGGTTGACCTTGACTCAGCTATGAAATTTAAAAAAGGTGAAAAGATTCCTATCTCTGAAATAATAAGAGATAATTTTGTCTATACTGATATTAAAAAATCTATGAAAGCTGGTAAAGCTGAACTAGATAACACTTTTGGCACTAGTGAACTAGCAAAAGTTGTTGAACAAATAGTTAAAAAAGGAAGCCTGGAAGTGACACAAGAATTCAGGGATGAAGCTATAGAAAACAAAAGAAAACAGATAATTGATTTCTTGTCAAGAAATGCTGTTGATGCAAGGACAGGAAGGCCTTTTACTCCTGATATCTTGAACAATTCTATAAAACAAGCTGGAGCCAAGATTGAGAACCTGCCTATAGAAAAACAAATAGCAGGAATTGTTGAAAAATTAAAAATAATCTTACCAATAAAGATAGAGACAAAAAAAATAAAAATAAAGATTCCATCTCATTTAACTGGCCAGACCTATGGCTTAGTCCAGGAATATAAAGAAAAGGAAGAATGGCTTGCTGATGGAAGCTTAGAAGTAATAATAAATATTCCAGTAGGAATACAGATTGAATTTTATGATAGATTAAACAAGATTACTCATGGTGCAACAATCACCCAGGAGATAAAGGAGTAAAATGCTAGTATTACAAAGAAAGAGAAATGAAAGTATTGTAATAGATGATGTTGTTACAGTGTCTGTATTAGAGATAAGAAGAGATAGAGTCAAATTAGGAGTTGATGCTCCAACAGAAGTTCCAGTACATAGAAGAGAAGTCTTTGATGCAATACATAGAGATAAAAAACCAGTATCCCAAGAAGAAACTAGACAAAGATACCAAGAATTCAGAAGATTATTAGACACAAACAATATAAAAAGCGCTTATGATATGTTTTTAAAATATCCTAATATGCCTGGACATGATGATTTAACAAGATTAACTAGTGGTCTTGGAAAAAAATTATATAGTCAATAAAAAAATGATAACAAAAATAGAAACAAAAGAAGAGAAGCAAGAGCGAAAACTTGTAATACCTGGTGAAACAGTTGTAGAAGGAGAAGATTATCTTCCTGGAGATTTTACAAGAAAAGAAGGAAATGAAATCATTGCTAATAGATACGGGCTCGCTGAAATATCTGGAAGAGTTGTTAGGATAATACCCATATCAGGAGTGTTTGAACCAAGAAGAGGAAATACTGTAATTGGAAGAGTAGAAGATATCACTTTTTCAGGATGGATAATGAATATAGGCGGGCCATATACAGCATTTTTGCCTTTGATGGAAAGCCCAAGATTTGTCAATAAAAATAATATTGATGAATTTGCAACAATAGGAGATGTCCTAAGCGTAAAAATATCTAATGTAAAAAAAGGAGGAATAGACCTTACATTAAAATTTAGAGGTCTTGGAAAACTTGAAAGTGGAAGACTCATAAAAATAAATTCCCATAAAGTTCCAAGGATAATTGGAAAAGAAGGAAGCATGATAAATTTAATAAAAGATAAAACAAAGACAGAAATCACAGTTGGCCAGAATGGCTTCATCTGGTTAAAAGGAGATATTGATGGTGAAAGAAAAGCAGAAGAGGCTATAAATCTTATTGTAGAAGAATCAACTAGTTCTGGATTAACTGATAAAATAGAGAGGTTCTTAGGAGGAAATGAAGAAAATGACAGTTGATAAATATTATTTATGCAGGTATTGTGGAAAAGGTGTTGCTACATCATTTGAAGGATTAGATAGACATGAAAATGAATGTTATAAGAGACCTGAAACCAGAAGTCCTTATTTAACCATACCCTTAAAAAATAAACTTAATATAAATTTAATCATACCCTTAAAAAATAAACTTAATATAGACGATTTTATAAGAGTTTAAAATGACATACAAAAAGCGTTTAGATGGAAGGGAATTTGATGAATTAAGGCCAATTAAAGCAGAAATTGGAGTAATTCCTAATGCAGACGGGTCTGCATTATTTGCATTTGGAAAGACTGTTGCAATTGCTGCTGTATATGGGCCTAAGCCATTACATCCTCAACATATGCAAGATCCTGAAAGAGGAATAATAAGATGCAACTATAATATGCTGCCATTCTCAGTAACTGAAAGAGCAAGACCAGGACCAAACAGAAGATCTAAGGAAATTGGCATGGTTGCTGGAAATGCATTATCAAGTGTAGTTGACTTATCCAGGTTTCCTGGTACAGTGATTGATATTGAAATATTGATCTTGCAAGCTAATGCATCAACAAGATGTGCTGGAATAAATGCAGCTGCAATGGCTCTTGCTCATGCTGGAATTGTCATGAAAGAGATGGTATCCAGTGTCTCTATTGGAAAAATAGATGATAAGATTGTAGCTGATTTAACAAAAGAAGAAGAAGATTATCATGAAGGAGAAGGTCCTACTGATATTCCATTCACATTGACTTCAAGGACAAAACAAATAACCCATCTGCAATTAGATGGAAAGATACAGACCCATAGATTCTCTGAAGCTGTTGAAGCAGCTAAAAAAGCATGTGAAAAAATCCTTGATTATCAGACAAGAGCATTGAAAGGAGAGAAGATTGACGAAAATGAAAAATGAATTTCATCTTCAAGTCCTCGGCACAAGAAGTGTGCCTTCGGATGATAAAAATAAATAAAAAATGCAACTACCAAACATAAACAAGAAAAGAATAACAAGCCTTTTAAGAGAAGGAAAAAGACTTGATGGAAGAAAACCTTTTGATTACAGGGATATACATATAGAATCAGATATATCAATAAATGCAGAAGGAACTGCAAGAGTGAGAATGGGTAAAACAGAAGTTATTGTTGGAGTCAAGATGGATGTTCAAGAACCTTATCCTGATCATGAAGATGAAGGCACTATGATAACATCTATGGAATTTTTACAAGTAGCTGGAGAAAGATATGAATCAGGGCCTCCTCAAATAAATTCAATTGAGATTGCAAGAGTTGTTGATAGAGGTTTAAGAGAATCAGGATTCATTGATTGGAAAAAATTATGCATAAAAGAAGGAGAAAAAGTCTGGTCTATTATGATAGATATTTATTGTATAAATGATGATGGAAATGTAATGGATGCTAGTTCTATTGGAGCTGTTGTTGCTTTAAGATTAGCAAGATTTCCAGTTTATTCTGAAGAAGAAGAAAAAGTGAAGTTTGGAGAATTCACTGATAAACCCTTACCTTTGACAGAAAACATACCATTTTCAATGACATTTCATAAAATAGGTGATAAACTTATTATTGATCCTAATAGGGGAGAAGAAGATGCTTCTGACTCCAGGATAACCCTAGCTATATCTTGTCCAAAAACTGGAAAAGATAAATGGATAAATTCTATGCAAAAAGGAGATATAACAGCAATAACACTTGATGAAATAACTGAGATTGTAAGTGAATCTGAAAAAGTCTATGACAAAGTGTTCCATGAAATAGACAAGAAGACAAAATCTTTGATGAAGTAAAAGGGTTATTCGATTAGAAACTGTCTACAGATTAGTTATAGCAAATAACATAAATTTTCGGAAAAATTTTGTTATTTGTCTATTTAGATGATATGAGAATTCTACGATAAAACATACCTTGCTTTCGGCAAGTCAATAATGAAATGCACCTAACGGTGCAAAATATATAATGAAAC
>JAUYDD010000244.1 GCA_030704765.1 Nanobdellota archaeon
AATTTCCGAATCAGAAAAATCGCCGATCAAACTCATCCTTCAGGATGGAGTAGGCGATTACTTCAAAATCTCTAAAAGATTTTGAATGTTCCAAAAAATCTTATGAAAGATTTTTTTGATTTCAGGAAATTTTTTTGATAAAATATATACTCTGAATTATAGTAAATGAAATTAATAAACTGACATTTTTATTTCATTTCCTCCTATGAGAATTCTAAATAGTAAAGGAATAAATTTATCCGAAAATTTATTTCCTTTCCCATAATAAGATATTTAAATAAAGATTCATTTGCTCTGATATCAAAAAAACAATGGGCCACCCACACTTAAAGGTGTGGGTTTGTGATAGGCACTTGTTTTTAGGATGCTCCGAAACTGAACCAAATTATCTACTGCATCATGAATGATGCAGTTTTCAGTTTCGGACATAAGAAAAATTAAGTTTTTTTAACATATTTAGTATATTTGCCCTTTCTTCTGATTTATAAGCTTTCCAATCTATCAAGACTTCTTTTATCCTCTCAATTGTCTTTTGCTCTGCTTCTATAAACATATTTTCAGTTATAGGAGATGCGTAACTTGCAATCACATGACCTATTGCGTATTCTGATTTTAATTGTATCTTATTGAAATTAGGGCAATAATGAGGGCCGCCAATTGCTATTGCAGATAACCAATCAGAGCTTGATATGTAATTTGGATAATCCTGGAGGGTATTTATCACTTTCGCTATTACAGTTGTTGCATTCCTATCATTCCAGTTTATTTCATTAGAGCCCACTTCAATAAAACAGCAAGGTATATTTATATGAGGACCATGATGCGTAGCTTCCATTGTCACATTATAATCTTCAGAAAGTTCTTTATCCTGTTTTGATTTTTCTGCAATTTCATTCAATCTAATGAAAAGATATTTCAATACAAACGCAGATGTAGGGCAGACTATTCCAGGTTTTCCACCAAGGTCTGCATTCCTCCAATTACCTGGTGCATGAAGACATAATGAAGGAAAATTCTTTTCAGACCTATGGGTTGATGCAATGATTACAAAATCAATATTCCTTAATTCAGGATATTTTTTTTCATTAATATCATCTGCATAAATTCCATCCTTATCAAGTTCAATAATAGGTATCTGAGGAGCATAAGCTATTTTTTTGAAATCCTCTGCAATATTTTTTCCTGCTATATTATATTTTCCGTATACTAAAGCGAAGCGCATGTTAGTTATTTAAGAATCTAATATAATTAAGGTTTTTGGTTAAAGGAAATAAATAGAATTAATCAAAACTGCTAGCTATTTGGTGTAAAAGAAGAGATTAAAAAACATCCAAATTAAAAGAGCAGTTTTTTCTTTAAAGAATATTAGAAAATTCAACTCTCCGATATTCTTGAATATCTGAAATAGGTATTCTTTTTTTTCGTGTGTGATAATCAGTCGGTGGAGATGTTACAATATTTTTAACATAAGGTCCAATTTCTAATTCTCCCCCTATCAATGAATATGGAATTCCCAATTCTGTTCTTGTTTGTTCATCTTCACGATATGAAACTAAAATTCCACAAAAAGAAGCACCTTTGTCCAATGTATCCGCAAATACCTCATTTAATTCTTCTTCTGTTACTTGAGTTTGAAGTCCCATTTTTATTTCAATGTTAATTGATTTATAAGCATTATTGCATTTAGTCAGTTATATTGGCGATAACAGAATCAATACTCTCGAATACTCGGTGTAAACTAATATATCCTTTAGGATATACTTTGTAAAAAGTAAACTTTTTGTTGAGATGATTCGGTTGGAACTAGATGTTTTAATTCTTTTTTTGGAATAAATAAGATAAATCACAAACTATCCCACAGTAGGTCAAACATCATCTTATGAGTTTCATAGAAGTTTTTTTCATTAATCAAAATTCCTATTGGTTCTTTATCTTCTAAAGAAACCATTGCAATTTTTCCATCATACAACCATGTTGCAGTCTTAATTTTTTTATTAATTAATTTATAGGGCGCAGTTTTATCAAATGGCTGAGTTTCGCTAATAATTCTTACTTTAATATTCTTTTTCTTTCTTCGGTTAACAAAATGAGGAAAATAATATTCAAATAATTTGAGTAACTGTTCTTTTGAGGCGATACAAGAAAATGATTTTGATTCTTGAAGAATATTTTCAAAAATAGATTTAATACCCTCTTTTCCAGTATAAACTTCTACATTTGGCCTAGTCACAACACTAGCTGAAAGAGAATTAAGTTCGGGTAAGATTTTTTCTATTAAAATTTCTCTTTCTTTAATTATCTCAATTAATTTATTCGGTTGAGCTGCTTGATAGAATTTTTTTCCTGATTGAATAGTATAACTAACAAATCCTTTTTGTTCAAGTGATTTAAGTAAATCATAGGCTGAAGTTCTATTCAATCCTGCAAAATTAGCAATTTTTTGAACTAAATTACTGCCTAATTGAAGGCTGGCTAAATAAATCTTAATTTCTTTATCGCTTAGTCCTAATGATTTTAGTATTTCTTCTTTCATAACTATTGTTAATATGTTATAGTATATAAATCTGTCGTTTTTATTCCACAACATAATTAAATATACTATTTGTTATCACTATATAGTATGGAAAAAGATATTAAATTAGTCTTAAGAGGAACAGCATCTTTTTATGAACAAACAAATAGAGAAACTACTCAAAGTTTGGAGAATGGGAATCTGGTTTTTCTAAATATGCCTCTACCGGTTAAATGTAATTATAAATGCCCAAAATGTTTCTCAGGAGGATCAGATATTTATCAACAACAATTGTCAAAAAGAGGCGATTTCGCAGAATTTGATTCAGATTTACGAAAAAGATTAATTACTGAAGCAAAGGGGCTTGGAGCAAAAACACTTGTAATTGGAGGTGCAGGTGAACCATTAATGTTTCAAGGATTAGAGGATATTTTAGATGTAACTGATTCAAATAAAATGCATACAATTATTTTTACTAATGGTTCATTACTTTCAAAACAAAGGGCTGAAGATTATTTTTCAAGAGGAGTTTCTCTCGTTTTTAGTTTTGATAGCATTTCTCCTGAACATTATAACATAGTTACGGGCACAAAAGGAAACTATGGAGAGATTAGAAAAAATCTAGAGGGGGCATTAGAGTTATCTGAAAAGTATTCTTCTGAACAAAATGGTTTTAAAGTAGTGCCTTTAGCCGTCAATACTAACGTAACATTACTAACTTATAATCCCAAGGAAGAAATAGACGAA
This sequence comes from Nanobdellota archaeon, assembly GCA_030704765.1. GTDB lineage: Archaea > Nanobdellota > Nanobdellia > Pacearchaeales > GW2011-AR1 > ARS1285. The sequence goes on from JAUYDD010000244.1 coordinate 3,260, forward strand.
ATCAAGTCTATTCAAAACTTAATTGGGGATAGGGCTACACATTTTGTATCTTGCATAACACCTACTGGAAATGCTGTAATTAATTGGAAACGACTTGTTGGAACAGCTAATTTTTCTCCAAATCCCGTATTAAAAGAAGCCGAAAAAATTTATTCAAGAGGTCATGGGGGAAGTTCTAGAAAGAAAAATGGGCAATGTGCATATATACATAATGGGATTACAGCCTATGAAGGTTATTACATGATGTGCCCAAATGTTGGATTAGAAGTTGATTTTGGGCGATACCCTAATATTCCTATTTCTGAATATTTTGAAGCAAAGAAAAGACTATTGCAAAGTAAAGGTAATCCCTTATGTGCAACGAAGAGATAAAATGAGAAAGATTTCTATTTTTGATACAACCCTCAGGGATGGTGAACAAGCACCAGGAAACACTTTGTCACCAGAGAATAAATTAGAAATAGCTCTTGGATTAGAAAGATTAGGAGTAGATACAATTGAAGCGGGTTTTCCAGCTTCATCAAGAGAGGATTACAAAGCAGTAGAATTAGTTTCTCAAAATGTAAAAAACTCTTATGTATGTGCTTTAGCAAGAGCGAAGAGAGAGGATATTAAAAAAGCCATAAAATCGCTAAAATCCGCAAAAAAGAAAAGATTACATATATTTTTAGCAACTTCAGACTTACATCTGAAAAGTAAACTTAAACTTTCAAGAGACGAAGCGCTAAAATTAATTAGTAGAGAAATAAATTATGCAAAAAAGTATATCTCAGATATAACTTTTGGTTTAGAAGATGCCACAAGGTCTGATCCTAATTTTCTTGAACAGGTTATTGATACAGCAATTAGGGCTGGTGCAAATGCAATAACAATTGCTGATACAATAGGATATTGTATACCTAAAGAATATGGAAAATTAATAAGAAGAATTGTTAATCTTTATGGAAATAAAATTACGATAAGTACACATTGCCATAATGATTTGGGTTTAGCTACTGCAAATACTTTGGCTGGTGTAGAAAATGGTGCAAATGAAATTCAAGTAACAATGAATGGCATTGGGGAAAGAGGGGGCAATACGGCTCTTGAAGAAGTTGTGATGGGTTTATATGTCAAAAGAGATTATTATGGGTGCGAGACAGGATTGAATATCAGAAAAATCTTTGATGTTAGTAAGTTAGTTTATAAAAAATTGAGAAGAAAAGCTTCAAGTAATAAACCTATTGTTGGAAAGAATGCTTTTAATCATGAAGCAGGGGTCCATCAAGATGGAATTCAAAAAAATCCTGAAACATACGAATTATTTCCTCCTGAATTAATAGGAAGAAAAAGAAAATTTACATATGGGATACACTCTGGAAGAGATGCTTGTATGAAACATGGAATTAAGAAAAATTTAGTTTAATGGGCGATACCAGAATCAAACTGGTGAATAATCCGTGTAAACAAAATGGATGAAAACATCCATTTTGGTTAAAAACACCCTACTCCAATATATATGTTGTTTAAATGGGCGATATCAGAATTGAACTGGTGAATTCTCCGTGTAAAGGAGACAGTTTGCCACTAGCCTAACCGCCCTTGCGTCTTATCTTTGGGTCCTTCGTTCTAATGGTAAACTAAGCATCATTTAGAAAGTATATCCTTTAGGATATACTTTGTGTAAACGAGCGTATACTATTTTTTACCTAGAAATTAAACACAATTGCTATGTGTGTCTTATTATCTTCTAAATGTTCTTTTTATTAATCTACTAAATGCTGTGCAAGGGAGTTTAACTCTCTCTGCATCTGCAGGATTATCTAAATCAAATGTCAAAACCGCTAATTTGCTATCCCTGTTATGATTTCCAGCAGACATACACCAAGAATCTCCAATTTTTGTTTTATATTCTTTTGACATATCAACAGTTTCGTGAATATGCCCATGTAAGGTAAGGAAGGGTTGATATTTCTCAATGAAGTACCTTATCGCAAAACTTCCAACGTGTTTTCCATCTTTAGTTATGTCTAAGGGAGTATTGTTTGGGGGTGTGTGAAAAATATATACACTATTTCTGGAATTAGAAATAAACAAAACACCCTCAAGGTCTTTCTGAATAGAGTCTGTTTTATCTTCCTCTCTGAATTGAATACCTTGCCATCTTGCATTTTGTCTATCTCCTACGCTAACAATTCCTTGTAAATTATAACCTCTTTGGCGTTTAGCATATTCAACTACAACTTCTTCGGGAATATTTGTTAAATCATATTTTTCTCGGTCCTTAATTCTAAAAGGAGTTATAGGAACAACAGAGTATCCAACTATCTCTCTAAATCCACCGGGAAGCTTAATTCTTTTACCATCTACATTCGTTAACAACTGTGGGTAAGTATTAAAAATATCATCATTAACCTTACAATCATCATTTCCCGGAATTACATATATTTGAGTTTCAGGAAGAACTTGTTTGATAGGTTTTAGTAATTCGGGCAATCTTTGAGTAAGAAACTTTCTTTGCATTACTATATAATCATCTCTGGCAAACCCGCTTCCATTTGGAGGAATATCTCCACCAATTATAGCGATACTTGGTTTAACTTCTAAGATACAGTCTACGAATGCTCTAAATTGAGCTTCATTTCCATGCATATCTGAAGTATAAACTACTCTGTTTGTCATATTTAAAATTAGTATTTTTCCTATTTAAATCTTTTTATAGATGTCATTTTATAGTAATTAATCTATCTTAAATTATATGATAAAATGTGTTTAAAAGTTTGGTAAAAAAACATATCTACTTTGTGTAAAAGATTATATCCTAAAGGATATACTTTCTAACGAACACGTTTATAATTAATTGTTTTACACAAATTGCTCTGTTTAATTTAAATCTGAAGTTTTTCATAATACTAATAGCTTTGTCCGGAATAGATTTTTTTACACATAAAATTTTGATAAATTTCTTGAATTTACACAGAGTAATTTCTTATTCCGGACAGAGCCATACTAATATATTAATAAGAATTCTATTTTTCTCCAAACGCTCTGTCGCACTGCTGGATAAAAGAGCCATCCCAAAGCATTGGAACACTAGTCTCATTTTCGGTAATTTGTAGTCCAATAAGGCCATAATCCGGATCTGCTTTCTTTTTTAAATCCGCGATATACTTTTGAGCTAATCTATTTGCTGGGTCAATTTTTAGTGCCAGTCTGTAGCTATTGTATGCTAGTTCATAATAAGCTGCATTTTCGTGTAATACTCCCAGATTCACGTATGCTAGTGCTAGGGTGCTTTTCTCGGCACCATTTGCAACTTGTTCTTTGATTACTTTCCTAAACATTTTAAATGCTCTTTTTGCATCTTTGTACATATAATATGCGCCGAGATTTGTTAGTGCAATAGGATTATTTGGCTGTGATTCAAGTACTTGTTCATATAGCCCCATGGATTCTGCTTCTCTACCCTTTGCACCAAGCACTATCGCAAAGCCCACTTTAAACTCAAGAGTTTGATTAGTAGAACTTGCTTCTTCCATCTTAGTTACTAGCTCTTCTTCGCTAGTTGTACTAAATCTATTTATCTCCTTAAAAGCTTCTTCTAATTTCATACAAAAAAGAGATAACTCTTGTTTATAATAGCTTTGTATATTAAAAATATATTATTATCAAAAGCACAATGCGCCACCACGGCTTAAAAGCCGTGGTTTGAAAAGGCGCTCGTGCTTTGGATGCTCAAGATTGCATTCATCCATGCACTAAAGTGCATGGTTTTCTGCTTCAGCAATCTTGACATAACAAAAATGATAACTTTCTAAATAAGTTAGTTGAGAAAATAGTGAGAAATTATTTACATAATCTTTTAGCCCAATTGAGTTATATTGGCGATAACAGAATCAATACTCTCTAATACTCGGTGTAAACTAATATATCCTTTAGGATATACTTTGTAAAAAGTAAACTTTTGTGCTATTTTCTTAATTCACTTATTTTTTTTAATTGTTTTAAATCTATATCAAATTTTTTTTCAACGAAAACCCCTTTAAATGAATCAATAAAGTTTTTATCATTTACAATTTTATGAAGTTTTGATAAATTTTCTTTTAGCACATTTAAGTCTCCTATAAACAAGAATTTCCTTATCAGTTCTAAATTAGTATCTTTTGCCAGTGCGGCAATATCCCTAAAATCAGTTAATCTGCCAGAATGTAATTTCATAACAACTAATAGTTCCTTAATAGGAATTCTAGCAAATATCTCTTTTTCTATTCCAATTATCTTCTTTTTAATTGAATTATTAAATAATAATTCATAACTAAATGATGCATTAGTTGTTCTAGACGCTAAAGCATCAATCAGTATATCTACACTAGCTTGCTCTTTTTCATACCTAATAAACTTAGAGGAATAATCATTTTCTAACTGCTTAGTTATTGTTTTCTTAAAACTCTCTTTCTTTAATATACTTTCAAAATTTGGTAAATCTTCGGATTTAATAACAATGTCTGCATCTACAGAAAATCTATGCTTAAATGCAGAAACAGCATACCCCCCAACTACAATGAAATCTATATTAGAATCTATAAATTTTTGTAATATTTCAAAAATGTCGTTCTCTTTTTTAATAAGTTCTTCCATTATAAATAACTAACCTCTTTGTATTTAATATTTAACTTTTTGTTATACATCTCTTTAATCATCTCCAAAGCGGGCTCAAAATTATAAATATTTGCTTGCATAAAATCAATAGTTTCGTTTAAGAATTCAACAAATGAATTCTTCTTTTTAATACATTCAAAACTATCTAAAACTTCAACATTATAAAAAACCCCTTTATTTGAATTGATATTTAATCCTAACTTTTTACAATATTCTAAAAATATGGGATAATCTAATTTTTTTATTTTAACAAAAATGGGGTAAAATTCTTTATACCTTGCAATATTATATCTTCCCTCTGTCCAAACATAGACTGCGTCTGTTTTTGTAAAACAATAATCTACGCCAAATAATTGTAAGGCAGAGTAATAAAAGTTAATATCATTTAAGTTTTCTTTAATAAACTTCAAAATTCTTTGGTAACCCTTGTTATCTTCTTGTAATGTAACACCCCTCCATTTCTCCTTTAAAATCCCCTCTTTAATCAATTCACTAACCCATTTATTCGTCCAACCATAAGATAAGTTGATTCTTTTGGAAATAGAGCTAATGCTATCTTCCTTTCTTAAAGATATCAAAATCTTTATTATATATGGATTTAATGTTTCGATTTTCATAGTATCATTATAGTGATAGTATTATTTAAAGGTTTCTATTTGAGACACTCACAAGTATAAAATCACTAAAAGAGTTTAACCGATGCGACTATTTGCTATCTAAATCTAAAATCTTTTTTATCTCTTCTTCAGAAAGAAGACTTAACTCCAATCCTTCAACACTCCACCCATCTGGTGCAGCCTCTCTACTAAAAACATCTTCAGGATTAACTTTCATTCCAGTTCTAGAATCGAACAATTGATGATCTGTTCCAATTACATATAGAGCTTCATTGCCTGAAGATCCGGCATAATTATAAACTCTAATCGCTCTTCCTGGACGTGAAAGTCTTTCGTCAGCAATTATTTCTTTAAATCCTTCATGCCCCCTAAAAAATGGAATAGTATTATCCATCTTATTCACACATTTTACTTATATTTAAAAATACTGCTTTAATAAAGAAAAAAGATTTATGCGGTTTCGAGGATTCTTAAAATAGAACTTATCTCAAATCCTGATTTTAAAAAGTATATCCTTTTTGATATACTTTGTGTAAACGAGTAGATCATTTTTGGGACAAATTGTGGATAGTTGTTTTTGTTATAAAACAAGAAGTTTTAAATAATTAGTTATTTATTGTATGATATGGTAAAAGAAACATTAAATTCAAAAGAAATAATAATAAAAATTGAAGAAAAAAGCAAAGATATTAAGAAATATAATGTAAAAAAAATAGGACTTTTTGGTTCTTTTGCTAAAAATAAACAACATAAAAAGAGTGATATTGACATAATTGTTAATTTTGATAAAGAAACTTTTGATAATTATATGGACTTATTATTTTTACTTGAAAGAATGTTTAAAAGAAAAATAGATCTTGTAATTGAAAAAGATTTACATCCTGAATTAAATTATATAAAAAATGAGGCAAAATATGTTAGATTATAAACTCTATTTAAAGGAAATCATTTCAATGATAGAAAAGATTGAAAATTCTATGATAAACAAGAATCTTGAAGATGTCCAAAATGCTCTTTAGCATATCCTATCTATTTTAAATGTATAGAAAGAAAAGGCATTTTGGAGCATACTAAAAAACTTTCAGAAGTTTTTTGGTACGCTCAGAAATTTATTAAGAAATTTCTGACGTGCTCAAGAACCAAACACGCCA
>JAUYDD010000081.1 GCA_030704765.1 Nanobdellota archaeon
TTAGGGAGATAAAAACCATCCAGGACATCATGGTTTCCTGGAATGACTACCTTCTCATAAGGCAATGAGTCTAAAAACTCTCTTGCTTTCTTAAACTCGCTACGCCTTCCTAAATATACAAGATCACCAGTGACAACTAACAAGTCAGGATGATAATCCTTCAAAGACTTCTTACAAGCTTCAACCCTGTCAGAAACTAAATCAAAACCAAAATGCAAGTCAGAGATGTGTGCTATTCTTACAAAACCTTTTTTCTGAGGATTCATATTATAGCTTAAGAGTAGAAGATTATTTAAAATTTCGCTTTGAACCTATTTCTTCAACTTTCTAATAATTATAGAAAAAACCGCGCCAAGCGGAGGTACAAGAATTGCTTGCATACCAACCCATCTAACATATTGTTGAAAATCAGTTTTAACTATAAAAACCATGTAAGGCGTCAAAGCCAAAGTCCAGAATAAGAAAGATATTACTGCATCCTTCACGAACTGCTTCAAAAACTCTTTTGACATGGGGAATAAATCTTGTTCTTCCAGATTTTATAAATATTATTACACCCTAAAAAATAATATCAAAACAGAAGTTTTAGACACTCACTTGACAACCTTGTCTGGAAAGTGTTAAGGGCTGAAATTTGAGAGCGGAGAAGTTGTGGGGAAAATTTAATAAACAGGATTGTATCTTCCAATCAATTATGGAACAATACTGGATGCCCAAAAAATTAGATTTTAAAAATCTACGTAAATGTTTAGATAATTATAAGGCAGAATCAATTTATATTAGACTTGTTGGTTCTAGTGGTGGAACCGTTAAAGTTGATGAAGGGTTAGAATCTAAGACACTTGATTTCAAGAAAAATAAATCTGGTTTACATATGCTTATTGATGATTTAGAGGTATTTCATTTTCCACTAAAGGATTATGGGAAAGGATTTTCTTTAGGTTATGAAAGAATTGATGAAAAACATAGAATGGTTATGTTATCAACAGGTATTGACCCTGATGATCCTGATCTTCCAGAACCAACAAGGTCTATTTTGAGAACTGTTCTTGATTATCATTTAATGGAAATTTATTTTGAAGGTAAAATATCTTTGAAATTTCATTCTTGGTGGATAGAACCACATTGGAAATATTGGACAATTGCAGATTAAATTTTCCCAACAATTGCGTATAACGATGTTATATTCTCCTGACTTCCAAACTGACCTCTAAAAACGGAACGTTTTTGAGAGTGGAGGTTTGAGAGCAGCGAGGCAAGGTTTTCGAAGAAAACCGCAGAGTTTCGGAAAACCAGCTGTGTGTAAAAAGTCCTAATTCTTTTCATTAAATCTCTTAAGAATATTTTTAGCAGTACCCAAGTACTTCAATATTTTATGTCTAGGTTTATCATTAACATAAATTGTTTCTGCTATGTAATGATAGATCCTAATCCCTTTTGATTTCTTAAATTTTCTTTTCAAAACAAACATAATTTAATAGTAACTTATTAGGATATAAGCTTTTCTATACTGTAGTATAGAAAAAAGTAAATAGTAGTTAATATATAATAGTAACTTATATGGGGAAGAAGAAGAGGGAAAAGAAGTGGTGGCATAAGGGTTATAAGAGGAAAAAGAAAAAAAGAGATTGGAGAAAATACAAAAAAGATGAAGCAACTTATAATCTTATTCAGGAGAATGAGATCTTTATTTTCTTAAAATTCCTGCCTTTGGCTGTATTAATTGTGTGTAAAAACAAGAACCTATGGCAGGGAATAGGCAGACCACCACATAATCTGTTTGATATACTCGTATGTTTATCAATCCAGCAATACTTTGGTAAATCCTTAAGAAGAAGTATTGGAATAATAAGCTTGATTACTAAAGCAGCTAACATACAGATTAAGATTCCTTGTTTTAAAACATTAGATAATTACCTAAACAATTCATCAATTAAACCCTACTTAGATGAATTGTTTGAAATAACTTCTAAACCATTAAATCACCTAGAAAAATTCTTTGCTACAGATAGCACTGGAGAAACAACATCTACTGCTTCTACATGGTATAGCATAAGGACTGGAAAAACTATTGAGAAAAGAGATCACATTACTGCCCATATAACAACAGGAACCAAGCTAAACATTGTTACCGCTATAACTGTTAATGCTTATGAAGGAGAAGATAATATTATCTTTAGAGAACATAATCAAAAAACTGCTAAGAATTTTGATGTTGAAGAACATAGTGGAGATAGTAAGTATTTATGCAGGGCAAATTGTGATGATGTAGAATTGATTGGTGGTATGCCTTTTTTCAGGCCAAAGTCAAATACATTAGTTAAATCAGATGGTTCGTATGCTTGGCTTAGGATGATGTTATATTATTATAACCATCCTATTAAAGCAAAAAGAAGTTACAATAGGAGATCTAATGTAGAATCAACTAATCATGCCAAGAAAAGCAAATTTGGAAGTCATGTAAGGTCAAAGAATGATATTGCTAAAGAGAATGAAAGTACATTTCAATGGTTGGATTATAATTTTAGTGTTTTAAGCAGAGCATATTATCAATTTGGTATTGAACCTTATTTTACCAAATAAGGATTAGTTTTTACACACAGCT
>JAUYDD010000096.1 GCA_030704765.1 Nanobdellota archaeon
TCCAGTTGTTGAGCAATAATATTCTATTACTCTATTTAGTCTACTTGAGCAGGAATCTTCTCTTGTAATAAGATTTCCATTAGTATCGTAGCCAGTTGTTGTTCCTTTTACATAAATATTATTTCCTCCATCAGAATCAGAGCATTTTTGAATGCATTTTCCAGATATGCAATTACCAGAACTGCAGGCTCCACAATCAATCATCTTTTCACAACCATCATTCCAACTTCCGCATTCTTTTCCTAATTCTGAACAAACTTTAGATTTGCATAAATTTTTTAAAATTATAAAGTTGTTTGTGGTTTCTTTCCATATATTAACAAAATCCCAATCTGTCATTGGCTGGTTATTTTTAGAATAAAAATAACTTTTATTATTTTTAATTATGCAATCAGAACTTCCATAATTATTATATGCACATTTAGTATAATTATAACCATAAGAATTTGTTATACTTCCCTTGTTATAATTAACAAATCCTGGAGCTTTTCCTGTTGAAAAACTGTTTTTTATAGTTCCATTCTTATAATTATAGCCAACTAATCCTCCTAAAAAAATCCTTCCGTTTAAATCACTAGTTGAATAAGAATTTTCTATTGTTCCATTATTAAACCCTGTTAATCCTCCTACATATATGTTGCCAGCAACAGTTCCTGTTGTAAAAGTATTTTTTATAGTCCCATTTTCATTTTTTCCAATTAATCCTCCTATTTCATTTCCATAACCTTGAACAGCTATATCTTTACTATAGATTTCATCAATAATTCCTCTAATAAGACTTCCTATTAAACTGCCCACATAATTCTTACCAATAATATAAGAATTTTCTAAGCCAACACTTTTAATCTCATTTGTTGATTCAACTGCACCAAACAAGCCAATATTATCTTCATTTCCTCTGTTTATATACAGGTTTTTTATTTTATAATTCTGTCCATTAAAACTTCCTGTAAATTTATTGCTTAAATTACCTATTGGCTCAAAACCTTTTCCATTGTTCCA
>JAUYDD010000128.1 GCA_030704765.1 Nanobdellota archaeon
TGGAACAACTGGAGCAGTTGCGGAAAAATTAGGGAGAAGATGGATTATGTGCGATTGCGGAAAGTTGGCGATTTACACCATAACTAAAAGAATGCTAAATCTCAAGAAAGAAATAGGAAACAAGGGCACAGATCTTAAACACAAACCCTTTATTCTCTACAATGCAGGTCTTTATCATGATGGAAAATTATTAGAACAAATGCAAAAAGATGAATACAAAGATTTTGTACTTGAATTATTTGGATGTCAAAAAAGAGATCATGAAATCAATGGCCTTGATTTTCATGGAACTTTAAAGACTGCAAGAAATCTGTCTGCTTTAGCTGACAGATGAATTGCGATTATTATTTATTTCTACTTTGATTATAAAAACAATGAGCTTGGCGTAGCTCATTGAACCCCAATTCAATGTAGCTATAGCTATGTTCTAAATAAATCTTTCGGAGGATGATAAAGATGGAACAAATTAGCGTGAGCTATAATCATTATAGCACTTCAGTTGGAAACAACCTAAAAACAATTCAAATAACAACAAAATATAGATATCATATGATGAAGCAGGAAAAACTAAAAATTTATTGCGAAGTCGCAATAACAGAAGCCTGCAAAAAGCATAGAATAAATATAATCATAATAAAAGTTCTTGAAGAGCATGTTCATTTAATTGTAGATTGTCCAAGAATATTATCGGATGCACAATTAATGCAGATAATAAAAGGATTATCTTCATATATATTATTCAGATTATGCCCCAATCTGAGATTAAGATATTCAAGAGGGCATTTTTGGAATAAAGGTTATTTTTGTGCTGGGTGCGGAAATGATTTTGAAAGAGCATTAGCATACATTGAAAATCAAGAACTGCACCATTCGTCGTAGGACGCTGTCGCCTTTAGGCGACAGAGGATGTCACAAAGTATAATTCTTTCTCTTTCATCTAATTTAGATGCTAAAATATTTTTAAGTTTAGTTTCTAATTTTTTATTATCTAATATTTCATCTAAATTTATATCTT
>JAUYDD010000176.1 GCA_030704765.1 Nanobdellota archaeon
TAATATCCAAAGTTCGGATTTATAGCTTCTTTCCTTATCTTCTTCAATTTTTATAGCTTTTTGAACAATATAAACGCATGAAAGAACAGTAAAAAACACCATTATCAGAGAACTATGCTCTGGAAATATCCATATGCTTAAGAGGATTGATATTGAAGAATAAAATATAGCTATTAACATCATCTCTAAGGGATGTCTCTCAGCTTTTTTTGGATTAAATAGAATATTAAACATTATTAGAAATGCCTTATTAAGTTTATAAATTTTGATATAGCAAAAAACAATGTAGTATACCGATATTATTGCACCCCTATTTACAAAGGTATCTAACGTATATTCTAGAGTGTAATTATTCCAAAGAAGAAGCTTTATGCTTTCTCAGAATGGTCAGGTTAAAAGAGAGAAAATTGGGGTGGGCTTTCAAGCAAAAAGAAAAAGGAGAAAAGAATAAAGACTTAGCATACTTGTGCGGAGTAAAGAAAAGAAGATTTCAGCAGCTCTATGCTGAGTACAAAATGACTGGAAAGATACCTCAATTATGCAAGAATAGAAGACCAAAAACATTTCTTGGAGAAGAAGATAAAATGCTGGTTGATAAGGCAATTCAGGAAAGCGGATTAAGAGGATCCGTCTTATTGAGGTTATACATAAAAAAATATTACAAAACTACTCTTCCAAATAATAAAATCCATAGATATTTGCTTAAGAAAGGAATATCTGAAGAAGATGAAAAGAAAAAGAAACAGAGGATTTATCACTTTTATCAAAGAGATCATTCTTTTTCATTAGGGCATTTAGACTGGCATGAATCTAAATGCATTCCTGGAAAGCAGGTATGCGTATTAATAGACGATGCTGGAAGGAAAATAATCTCTGGAGGAGAATTTGATAATGCTTTTGAAAAATATGCAATTCAAATTTTAAAAGAAGGGATTAAGATTGCATGGAAAGAGTATTCATCTGTCTGGAAGCAGATTAATACGGACAAGGGAGCACAGTTTTATGCAAATAAGAAAACAAATGAAGGTGAGAAGGCTTGGACAGAATTTGAATTATTCTTGCAGAAGAATAATATAAAACACATTCCTTCAAGAAGGAATCATCCGCAAACAAATGGAAAGAATGAAAGATGGTTTAGGACTTATGAAGAGAATAGGAAAAAATATAAATCCTTTAATGATTTTATTAATTGGTATAATGATAAAATCCATCTGGGTTTATCAAGGAAAGAGGGAATAACTCCAAATGAAGCAACACAAAATAAATTACAGCCAGAAGCGATTCTTGGCCTATTTTTTAGGATAATTAAATAAAATGGGAAGCAGATATTACAGGGTAGATACCCCATGCAAGAATAACCGTATACTACATGTTAGGAGAAATATAGAAATATTTATAAAAGAACTTGAAAAAAGAAGCGAGGGTTTAGATTCTTCAGAAGATGATTTAATAGATGAATTGCGCTGTGAAATAGACGTATACAGAAAATATCATAG
>JAUYDD010000197.1 GCA_030704765.1 Nanobdellota archaeon
GTCCAATTGCATCCAGCACCCATTCCAGTGCAATTTCCATTATTACTATACTTCGAAGCATCTGCTGTAAAATTACTTGTTCCATTTTCACCAAGAGAACTAATATTATCCATATTCATCATCAAAACAAGTGAGTCATTATACATAGTGTAATTTGTCCCATTCCAATTATACTTAACTTCATTTAAGTCAGAAGCATTTGTTATACTAACATTAATTATTATTGAAGTATTACTAGTAATAGTTGCATTTGAAGGAGTTGGACTTGTGAAATTAATTGCTGGAGCAGTTATATCAATTGTCACCTGCCTTGTTTCAGTCTGGTTTTTATTCCCTGTTTTATCAACAGCATAACCTGTGAAATTATGCTGTCCAGCAGACAAGCCTGTGAAATTATTATAATATTTATTTGCTGATGAATTATATAATGCAGATATTTCAGCAGCTGATAAGCTTCTATTGAAAAATAAAACTTCATCTATGGTGCCGTTGAAATCAAGACTATCCCAAAACCCTCCAATATCAAGGAAAGTATTGCTATCAAAAACAGGACCTGATAATATATTTGCTGTTGAATCATCTTCTGCTCCATTTATATAAATCTGGACATTAGACCCGTTATATGTCTCTACTATGTGGTACCATGTATTAGTTAATATGTTTGTTTCTGCCACAGCTGTAGCACTACTAGAAGAAGAATTTGTAATCCAAAATTGAATCAATTTAGAGTAATAGCCCATCCGATAAGACAACCACGGTGAAGCAGTATGTCTTTTATAAACGAGCCACTGATTACTTGAATTATCATAGAATTTTGCCCATAATGATATTGTCAAACTACTCATATTACCTAAAATATTTGAATCTTGGATTCTCACATAATCATCCACCCCGTCAAAACTAAATCCTTTCCCAAAATATCCATTATCAACCTGTGCAGCACCTCCAGAACTAGTCCCATTGTTTCTCTGCATATAATCAATTACAGTAGTTCCAGAAACATCATCCATTCTCATCCATAATAAAACATCCCTGTCGAAATCAACAAATGAATAATAATCATTTGTATCATTAGTTGTTAAATTAACATAAATATCTGTATTTTTCTGTGTAGTTGCATTTCCAGGAGTAGGATTTGTGAAATTAACATTTGGAAAAGTTGTATCAACAAGTAGATAATAAATACTTGTTGCTGCGTAATTATTAGCTGTATCATTGCAGCTAAAACTAAAATTATGCTTTCCAACTGTCATTGTTGAATTTGTATAATTAAACCAAGTTGTATTAAATGATGTCATAGTTGCATTTGCCCCGCTATCAATTGACAATCCGCACCAGCTCAAAGCTTCATTTCCAGAAACATTAAATCTAACAGTAGTTGTATTAAAATTAGAATTATTTCCTGGATTTTGTATTGTCAAAGTTGGAGCTATTTTATCAGTCAATGTTAATACATCATTTAATGTATTATTTACTAAAGTGATATTAAGAGTTTTATTAGCGCTTCCATATTCACTTTTACTAGCATTAATTATATAATTAGAATAATAATATCTTGTCCCTCCAAGATTTACATAATCAATAAGTTCAGTTCTATTAATCCAGCCAGAAGAATTAGTTAAAGCTGAAAACTGAATCTGACTAGAAGAGTTATAAGCTGATACATTTGCCTGATTTACAAGTGTTCCATTGCTATAATTAACATAAGCTTGATAATACCATTTTCTAATCAAGCTGTTTCCAGCTAAAACACTTTCATAGGTTCCTGTTGTTCTATATGAACAATTTAAAAATATGTTGTCTGTAGAAGGAGAAGTAGTAAGATTATAAAGATAAACATCATAATCAATTCCAGAAACATTAATACAATCAGTTATATTATTATAATCTGCATTTCTTAAAATAAGCCCATAACTTCCTGCCATATAACCCTCTGCTCTTGTATTTATTAAAGTGTTATTATTAGATGAAACAAGATAAATTCCAGAACTTGAATTACTAGTTCCTGTGTTTGAGGTTAAAGTGTTATTATTAGATGAAATAAGATAAATTCCAGAACTTGAATTGCTTGTTCCTGTGTTTGAGGTTAAAATGTTATTATTAGATGAAACAAGATAAATTCCAAGACTTGAATTGCTTGTTCCTGTGTTATTATTTAGAATATTGTTTGAAGATGAAAGAAGATAAAATCCGCGGCTTGTTGATGATGATAGGCCTGTTGCATTATTATTATTTAAAATATTATTATTAGCTGATGAAAGAAAAATACCGCTTAGTACGCTGCTGATTCCTGTATTGGATGTTAAGGTGTTGTTTGAAGATGTTAAAAGATAAATTCCATAACTTGAATTGCTTGTTCCTGTATTATTATTCAAAGTATTATTATTAGAACCCACTAAATAAATTCCTATACAATTTACACAACTTATATTTGCAGAATTGTTTGCAATTAAACAATCTTCAGCACCACTGCTAATTCCATAATACATTCCTCCCCCAATCATTGTATTATTAATAATATTTGAATTATCAGCAGCATCAGTTAACTCAATACCAATGGATTCTGTATTATTTCCTTGTCCCATTGTTATATTGCAGTTCTTAATTGTTGTGTTTGTTTGATTAGAATAAACTCCAGAATAATTCTTAGTTGAGCTAATATAATAACCCCTGCAATTAAGAGTAATGTTTTGTGCTGAAATAATCATGCAATCATTACTAATTGTATTATCAATTATATTAGCAGTTAAATTATAAACAGTATTTGCACTATCCAAGGTCCTGCATTCATTCACATTCACATTTTCAACAATAGAAAAATTAGAATTATTGCTAGCGATGTTTCCAGATGTATCATTCGCATAAATAGTATAATTCACTTGTCCAAGAGGCCATGACCAGTTGGTCTGCACAGTCACAGACCATAGATTTCCAGATATCCAATTCAGGAATCCCTGCCAGATTACAATAGCTGAGCCAACAGCACCCTGCCATATTTTCACCCAGACATTTCCTGTTCCATTTGTTATTCCAACAACAGTTGCATTGAATGTGACATTTGTTCCTCTTGGAACAACCCCTCCTGTGACATTTGTATAATTTATTGCAATAATAGAAGTTATATTAGGCGGAGATGTTGATAATGTGAAAAAGTCAGAGAGATTGTTCATATTGATTGTTACATTATATATATGGAAAGTCTTATGAGTTATATTTGATGCATTCAAAGAATAATTAGAATAATATGTCCTTGTTCCTTCAAGATTCGCATATTCTGTTATAGAAGTTATATTTGTGTAACCTGTACTACTAGTTAATATACTAAAGTCAATTCCAAAAGTTTTATTATATGCAGTTATATTTGCATTAGAAACAGCTGTTCCAGCTGTATCATTCACATATGCCTTATAATACCATTTTCTAATTAAATGCATAAATGGCGATACACTCTCGCTTGTTAATCTATAAGATGAATTAATAAAGAAATTAGGAACAACAACACTGGTCCAATTAGGTATGCATCTGCCACTAGTAGAATCACTGCAAGTTGTTAAGCTGCTATTCAGTTTAGAACAAGCATTTGAACCAATAAGAGTTCCATCGCAAGAATAATCACCAGTCCAATTACATCCTTTGCCATCTAATAACACATCAGTGCAATAATTTTCGTTTATAACTCCACCGCATGAAAAAGTACCAGAACAACTTCCACTACCAGAACAAGGTACTGCTTCTGATGAACATGACCCATAAGTAGAAATAAGATTACAGTTTACATTCCCATAACTTAAAGCTCCAGAACAACTAGAAGACCAAGAACAACCATCACTTGTATACAGAGCGCAAGAACCACTTGTCAATATTTCATCACAAACAGTTATTTCTCCACTACAAGCAGCATAAGATGCAATACATCCATTAACACCAGAGAAGCAAAGAGAACTGTTAGCAGGTATAAAACTGCAGGGGCCATTATAATCACTGCCATAACTGTCATGGCAGCCTGTATAAGCGCATCCATTACTATTAAAATAATTGCAGGCATTCGAATCTGTTAAATCAGTGCAGTTTAAACTATAAGATAAAGATGCATTACTTGTGCAGGATCTTGTTGATACATCTCTTGTAAGATTAATATCAAAAATTGATGCATTTCCAAAAACAATATCAACAAAGCTATTCCTATAAGCATCAGATATGATTATATTAAAATCAGACCCATTGACATATCCCTTGCCTATAGTATTATTATATACAAAAGTGCCATTTATATAATAACCATTTTTATAATTAGATATATAAATATAAGATAGATTATTATACATAGATGCGCTTCCGCCATAAGATTGTATATGCACGCCATAACTTCCATTTGTAATATTTAAATTATAAAAATAATTATAATTTGAAGCAAGCATGTAGACTCCCTCAGTATTGTTCAATAAATAAAGATTAGTAAAATTAGTTGCATTAGAAAAGTATAACAAGACTCCGCTTATATTATTGTTTATTATTGAGATATTGCTTATGCTGGCATTATTGCTGGAAAATAAAGATATGCCATAAAGGTTATTATTAAAGCTTGAATTTGACATTAAAAAATAATTAGATAGATTAATATGCACTCCAGAGCCATTGTTATTATTTGCAGTCAAATTCCATGCACTGACATTTGAGCTTAAGATAAATATAAATCCAGATTGATTGTTGTTGTTCGAGGTTATATTTGTAAGATTAGTATAATTAGCATAATAACTTAAGATTATCCCATTAAGATTATTATTAGCCAACAATAGGTTATTTAATTTATTAGAAAATGATGAGCTATTTATAAATATCCCGTTTTGATTGTATTTGAAAGTTGAATTCTGTATTGAAGAATTTGATGTTATCTCAAACTCTATTCCATTATAATTATTATAAAAACTTGAGTTAGTGATGTTTGTATTATTGGATTTCAAGAAAAAAACTCCAGTATATGCATAACTGCTCAAATTCATTCCAGAAACATTTATCCTAGAGCAATAAGGGCATATTATCATTCCTGCGTTTGGCGAACTAGTTGGGTTATATTCAAAATTATATATACTCACATTATAATAGATTCTTTTATTTCCTTCTATGATATTTGTATAATCCACAGAACGGTTATAATTAGCTGCACTTAAGTCAAACCTATAATTATATTTGTTTCCAGTAGCATTGTTTCCTGTTAAAGTTGCTGTTGATGTAGATGAATCAATATAGACCCCAAAATTAGTGCTGTTAAGTATAAGATTGTTTACTAAAGCATTTCCTGCTGAATTACTTATATAAATACTGTTATTATTGTTTGTGAAATTATTATTATTTATAGTGTTATTTGTGCTGGTTGTGCTGATAAACAATCCATACCCAGAACTGCTGGTTATCCTATTGTATGAAACATTATTATTATCAACTCCATTATAGAGGGATATTCCATGGCTAGAATTGATTATCAGGCAGTCCTTGATTAAATTCATATCAGAACTAGTAAGATTAAATCCTGAAAAAAGGCTGTTGTTGATAGTTATATTATAGAAATAATTAGCACTTGATGAAGTCAGATAAATACTTGTATTAGAATTTTGTATATTTCCATTGTTTATTGTAAAGTTATTTGTACTTGACAAATAGACTGAATAAATGCTGATATTGGATAATGTTGGATTTTTTAATGTGCTGTTAGTTGCTTGATTAAAATAAAATCCATATCGGGAATTCTTAGCTGCAGGATTGACAAAGGTATTATTATAAAAACTGCTGTCAGCATAATAACCATAATTAAGATTGCTGTCAGCTGTAGTATTAATAAAAGTGTTATTTACGCAGGTTGCAATAAAATAAAACCCTGTATCAGAATTATTGCTAGCTGAAATATTGATAAATGTATTATTTTGAACATCAGTATCAAGATAGATTCCATAAGTGTTATTATTTGCAAGTATATTTTCAAAAGTATTTAAAGAAGTTATATTTAATAATGCTATGCCGCTTCCATTAGCATTATAATTAAATGTTGAATTCATGATTTTATTATTCATAAATCTTAAAGTTCCGTAAAAGCCAAAAACATTATAGTCTAAGTATATTTTTGTAAAATTATTTGCCTTGCTGGAATTTGAATAAATGCCAAAATAAGCTTTAGTTATATTTATATTTTCTATTGTAGAATAATTCACACCAGAAAGATAAATACCTATTGAATTGATGCTAGCCCCAATAGAAATATTGCAGTTTTTTATAGTCAAGTTTTCTATATTAGAAGCATGTATTACAGTTTTATCATAACTGGTGTTTATAATAGTATATCCGCTGCAGTCAAAAGTTATATTTGATGCTGTTATATTAATGCATCCTCCTTTATAGCTTTCTCCAGGAATATTAGGAACAAGATTAGCAGTCAGGTTATAAATGCTGTTTGGAACCCCTAATATTTTGCACTTTGTAACATTAGAGCCTGTTTCAACATATATCACTCTTGTATCTGTTGAATTAATGTTTCCAGAACTATCTTGAGAATATGCTTTGATATTATAAGCCCTGTTTGATAAACCTGTGAAATTGACATCCAGGAATCTTGAGCTATTTAAATAAAGTGCTGTTATTTCTGCTGCTGATAAAGTTCTGTTGAAAATTAAGACATCGTCGATTGTGCCGTTCCAAACCATAGTATCTCCACTAAAACCTCTTCCAATCTCCCATCCAACACTTGAATCTTTTATACCTCCAGGTCTTGTAATAATGCAAGTATTTCCACTTTTACTTCCATTTACATATAGAATAGCTTCATCACTTGAATTTACTGTAACAACTACATGATACCAGTTATTTGGTCTAATACTATTAATAGCTGACCTACAATCTGCCCCATCAGAACCATTATATGCTAAAAAACGTGTATTATTATTAGCACCCGCCAATATAGTGAAAGATGTTCTTACTGTAGTACCTCCACCATCAAGAGAATTATCTAAAATTCCATCATAATCTTCCATATTTTTTGAATAAACCCAAACAGATAAAGTGAAATTTGCATCTGTTCCTGTAAAGTTCAAATTATTTGTTAAAGGTAATTGGATATAATCCCCATTCCCATCAAAACTAAATCCTTTTCCAAATGTTCCATTGCTGATTTGTGCTGCATTACCTTGCTTGCTTCCATTATTTCTTCCCATATAATCCTGAGGGTCTCCTGAACTATTTACCTCATCCATCCTCCACCATGAAACAAGGGTATTATCAAAATCAATGAAAACAGAAACATTATTATAATAATCATTTGAAGAAAGATTAACATATATGCTATTAGATAGGCTTTGCACTGAATTATTAATTAAGTTATTATTAATAGTAAGATTAGGCCTTGTGTAATCATAAAAAAAGCTGTATATTGGTGTATAATTTATATTTCCTGCTCTATCCTGGCTATAAGACATAATATTCTGGTTTAATGGCCCAGAATTAACAATAGTTGTATATAATTCAGTTGCATTATAGATGCTCAATATCTCTCTGTCTGTCAAGCTCCTGTTAAAAACTAAGACATCATCAATCATTCCTGAAAATAGATAACCCATCGTTGAAATAGAAAATGTAGTAAGATTTCCACCATTGACACAAGGAGTAGAATTATCAATAACACCGTTAATATACATATATCTTCCAGAATCATTGCTTTTAAAAGCTGTATGTGTCCAATTATTAAAGCTTATAGTCTTGTTACTAGAGCATGGAGGGTTACTAAAATACCAGGAGCTATTAAAATACCAGTCTAACGTATGATTTTGAAAACTAAAATAAATAGCATCATACCCATTCCTCTCCTCAAGCATAGAACCCCACCAGTCAATTTCAGTCCTGTTAATAGGATATATCCATAATGAAAAAGTCAGGTTTCTTGTAAAATTAAATCTTTGATTATATGGAAATTCTATATAACCGTAGTTTTCATCAAAAAACATAGCTTTTCCAAATTTTCCATTTAATACTTGTGTTGCATTAGCAACTTTTGTTCCATTCATCAAACCCTTATATTCAACTACTCCTCCTGATGAATTCAAATCATCCATCCTCCACCATCCAACTAATGAACCTTGATAATTTGGTATAAGTGTAGCTGAACCAATATCAGAAGAGCTGACATTTACTGAAATGCCTGATAAGCCAAAGATACTATTGTTAATCGGCTCATTATGTGTAATATTAGTTATAGCTAAATCAACAATTAGGTTCCTTGTTTCTGTAAAGTTTACATTTCCAAGTTCATCTTGAGAATATGCTTTTATAGTATGTGTTCTGTCTGTAAGCCCTGTATAATTCACAGATAGATATTTCAAGCTTTGATTTGAATAAAGGCCTATTATTTCAGCAGCTGTTAAAGAACGATTGAATATCATTACATCATCAATTGTGCCGTTGAAAGAATAGTTTCCACTAGAATCATAAGAAAGCCCAATTTTCATATTCTGTAAAGGATTTATGTCAAAACTCGCAGGAATAGAAGTATTAGTTATTAAATTCCCATTCAAATAAGCATAAATTTTATTTGCGGATTTATCTATAACTCCAACATAATGATACCAGAAATTATCATTAAGCAAACTAGCTGGACCAAAGACAGCATTATAGGCGTTCCACGCATAACTTCCATTATCAACTATGAAAGCTAAAGCGCCTCCAGAAGAATTTCTTGCTATATTAATAAAGTTAGTATTGGTATTCTCATTTCCAAATTGAAATATCCCTGTATAAGCTCCTAAAGTTCCATTTCCTTTAGCCCAAATGCTTATTGAATAACTATTATTTCTTGGCTTTAAGTTATTATTAATTCCAAAATCAACATCATCCCCGTTTCCATCAAAACTAAATCCTTTTCCAAAATATCCGTTATCAACTTGCACAGCATTTCCTTGCTTGCTTCCATTATTTCTTCCCATATAATCCTGAGGGTCTCCTGAACTATTTACATCATCCATCCTCCACCATGAAACAAGAGAATTATCAAGATCAATGAACATAGATATGTTCTTGTCAGAATCATTAGAAGTCACATTTACAATGAATGTTGTATAATTTATATAACTGTCATTAGGAGAAGAGCTGATTGTATAATTTATATCAGGATAACCATTTATTATCCTTATTGTCCTTATTCCAGTCTGATTCTCTGCATTTAAACTGTCTTTTGCAGACGCTGAATAAGTATATGTTCCATTATCAAGCCCAGCTGTTGAATTTTTTGATTGATTGATATAAAGATAAAATTGTGAATAATTATATCTTTGCAAATTTGAAACATATATTTCATAAACTTCAGATGCTGATAAAGTCCTGTTCCAAATCCTGACTTCATCAATGGTGCCGTTGAAATACAGAGTAGTATATGCTCCAATCCTGACAGGTTTAGTATTATTAGGTAAATTAGCTGTATAAGCTAAAGTTGTATTTAATTTTCCATCAACATACCAAACTAAAGCTGTTCCATTATATGTTCCTGCAATAAAATGCCAATTACCATCACTTATAACTGAATTTCCAGTTTGATGCCAAGCCCCATCATAAAAACCCATTCCTCCAACACCAGCATTATTACTCAAATGTAATCTATACGGAACAGCACTAGCACCATCCCAATCTTTAGCAATAACAGGATTATTTAGTGTATTTGCAGAAGTCTTTATCCAAGCTGATAAAGTAATATTTCTAGAAATATTCAAAATATCATTATTAGTGATATTAATATGGTCATTTATTCCATCAAAAATAATTGCATTTCCATATTTTCCAGCTGTCCAATTGCAGTTTGAACCCATTCCAGAGCAATTTCCAGAATTATTATATATAGAAGCATCTGCTGTAAAATTATTAGATCCTTCACCTAAATTAGTGTTATTATCAAAATTCATCATTAACACAAGTGTGTCATTATAAATAGTGTAATTCGTCCCATTCCAGTTATATTTTATTTCAACAATATCACCAGCACTAGATATGCTTGTATTTATTATCACACTGTTATTTATTGTCATGGTGTTATTTGCAGGTGTTGGGGAAGTGAAATTAATTGCTGGAAATGTTTGGTTAATTGTAATATATCTTGTCTCAGTCATATTCTCATTTCCTAAAGAATCTTTTGCTGATACAAAATATGTATATACACTTTCATCAAGTCCAGTCGAAGCATTTTTCGATTGATTCACATACAAATACCATTGAGTTGAATTGAATTTCTGCAAGTTTGAAACATAAAGCTGGTAAACTTCTGATGCTGAAAGTGAATAGTTCCAGATTCTGACTTCATCAATTGTGCCGTTGAAAAAATAGGTAGGGCTTGAATAACCCTTAGCAATAAAATATTGGTTTTGGAATCCATATCCAGTATTACTTGTAAAAGTTCCAACATCATACTGGCCATTTATATAGATAGAATATGTTGACCCATTTCTAACTCCTACAATATGAGTCCAGACTCCTATGTTAATGCTAGAATTACTGCATTGAATAACATTACCAGCATGAAGTAGGCCCCATTTACTATTTTTAGTCTCAACAAGTGCTTCATTATTTATTGCAACAATATTGCTATAAACTATATAATTTCCAGGGTTTACCCATGCAGCCAAAGTATAATTATTATTAGGCAGATTTGTTAAATCAGATGAATTAAATAGATTAATATATTGGCTGCTTTCCTTAATAAACTGATAAGCTCCACCATACTTTCCAGTTGTGTAATTTCCAGTTCCTGCAGCTCCAACATATAATGTTCCATTATTCCCGTATTTAGAAATATCCATAATTATTGTTCCATTGCTGTTGTTGTATGCTTCTCCTAAACCACTTCTGTTATCCATATTCATCATTAACACAAGCGAGTCATTATACATAGTGTAATTCGTCCCATTCCAATTATATTTAACTTCATTTAAGTCAGAAGCATTTGTTATGCTAACATTAATTATTATTGAAGTATTTATTGTTGCTGTGTTATTTGCAGGTGTTGGAAAAATAAAAGAAATATTATAAACTGATGCAGGGTCAACTATATAATCAACAAATATTCCTTCTGAACTAGAGCTATTCAAGACTCTTATGTCAAATATGCTGTAGTTTTCACCTTCACTTAGATTATTCAATAAAACTTTATGGAAACCTTCACTTGTTATATTATAGAACTTTGCTATTTCATCTTCACTATTTTCCCTATATACTCCAAGCTCGCAATAACTAGAATTTGTTTCATTTGTATAATTGCTTGCTTTGGCAAAAATTGTTATATCTCTTTTATTATCCAATTCCCTTGTGAATGTGACTCTTATATAATCTTTTATTGGTATGAACTCGCTCCAATTATCATCTAATAGTTTAACTTGTTCATAGATATTTGAAATAAAGCTTCTGTTCTCATCAAGATGCTCTGCATCTGCAATCTCTATTATTATAAGGCTTGGGTCTAGCTCAATTATATCGCCTATGCTATGGTTAGTATCACTAAAATCTTTTTCAATATAAATATTTACTGTATAGTTATATTCTAAGTCTTCTAATATAGTCAGGTTATTAGTCATTCCTATAGTTTCCCCAATAGCTTCTGTCACTTTTCCTGTTATTCTTAAAAATGCTTTGATTAAGTTTCCAGTTATACTAGGTTCACTTGGAGCTGTTTCTGTACTGGTTTCGCTAGGAGCTGTTTCTGTTGTAGAAGTCTCAGTATTTGATGTTTCAGCACTAGTTTCATCACTAGGTTCACCTGGAGTTGTTTCACTTTCTTGAGTATTACCTGCTTCTGATACAGGACTATCTGCAACAGGTTCTGTTGAAATCTCTTGATTTCCAGAATCTTCTCCTTGCCCTATATTACCCTCGCCCTCACTGTCACTTGTTATATTTCCCTCTATTAGAATAGTTTCATTTATAATTTCAGGAGTGATATTAGATACAGGAATAGTGGTGTTATCAGTGATATTGCTGGTAATATTGCTAGTAAAATTAGATAGGATTATGCTGATATTTGTCTCATTTATAGTAAAATTTGTTGTAATATTTATATCAGTTATATTAGGTTCTGTGATATTGGCCAAGGTTGTATTTTCTTTAGTAAGATTATATTCACTAATATTATATTCAGTTATATTATTTAATTCTGATAGGGAAATATTGCTGATTTCAATGCCTAATTCCGGTATCTCTACCCTTACACTATAGTTTTCTTTAATTAAATCAGAAAAACTTAAGATATTATTATCTATTCTTAATGTATAATCATTATATTTTAAAATTGGCCTATTAGAAGTAGCTTTTATTTTAGCCATGAATTTCAAATCTTTTAATTTGACTTTATATCCCCATTTATAACTTGGTCTTTCATTGCTGTCAGCAGAATCATTCACTTTTATATCAAAATTATCAGCTGACAATACTGCTTTATCAGATAGCTGGGCTATCTTATCTTTGTCTATATCATTTATTTTTTCTTTGATTCTATCAACATCCAGCTCTATATTGCTTGTTTTTATGCTTTCTTCTATTATTTCATTATTACTATAAGCTTCTCCTGTATCCCCTGTTCCAATGACTCTTGCAGAGATTTTAGATATGGTTTTTCCTGTAATGCTAAAAAATCTAATTATAGCTCCTGTTATTCCAGTATTATTTAATAATCCTATAGATTCGTTATTAAGTTCTTGGTTTTCAGAAACATTGATTTGAGGTTCATTTTGAGTTATAGATGTTTCTTGATTTGATAGTTCACTATTATTTAAACTATCATTCTCAATACTTGTTGTTTCATTATTTAATCCTAAATCAATATTCATAGAATCATTAATAATAGAAAGATTTTCAGAAACCCCTGTAGTGTTTAGTTGTGAATTATTAATTTGTTCATTTACATCTGTTTCAATTGTTTTGTTTTCATTTTTTGTAAGATTTAAGTCAATTGCAAGCTCTTCAATAAATTCTGAATAGTTCAAAAGGTCAAAATAAAGCCTCATATTCCCTTTTGAAAGTTCAAAGTCCATTCTTTTGTTCTTATTTCTAGAAATAGCCTCTCCTCCAAACATTGCGGGATCTTTTATAGACAGGCTGACTGATAGGCTATCATATTTTTCTTTTAATGTTTCATTATCAAAACTGCTGTAAATAAAAAGATTTGAATCAGGGTCTTGTGTCATATTTTCATTGATTGAAAATCCAGTGAACCTAAAATCATGAGATCCAGAAATGTTCGCATATAAGCCTATATTGAACAACAAGACAAGGAATAATATCCCAAATAATAATATAGATATATATTTTATATTGTCTTTTCTTTCACCGATGATAAAACGTCTTGGTTGTTCTACATTTTTTTTACTAGAAAAATAGCTTGATTTTAAGTTTTTTTTCTTAATATATTCTCTATACTCTTTTTCACCTCCAATATAGATTTTTTTTACTTTATCTCCTTCCCTATAACTTTCATAATAATATGGCCCAAAGATTTTCCCGCCTTTTTTTGCAAACTTTTTATACACCATCTTTTTCACTAAGAACAACCAGATTTGTCTATTATTTATAGAAAATTTAGTTTAAAAAGCTTGCTGTAGAAAACAAAAAATCATGTTAGAAAAGAATTGTAAAATTAGTTGTTCTACAAAATATACTATTAAAAAATCAAAAAAACAATCCACCACACCCTAAAGGTTTTTTGCCACAGCTAAAAAATCGCCTGCTGGCTAGTGTGGTTTGATTGGCCCTTGTTTTTAGGATGCTCGAGAATTGAAAACTGTAACATTAGCTACGACCACATGATGAATCATGAGGTTTTCAATTCTCGACATAAGATAAAATATTTATTTAAAAAATATACAAAGATTTTTTATAAAATTTCAATAAAATAAAAAACCCTAAAAAACTAAAAGAAAAATTATCCACTACTAATTGATTATTTTTTATTTCTTTTTTGCTTCTTTTGGAATTTCAGGTTTTTCTATTGAACTATCATCAACAGGTCCTGAAGCAGATTTTAAAAAATCAGGTCTTCTTCTGACCCAATTAAGATTTCTTGCTTCTCTACCAAGTTTATGGTTTTTCCTGCATTTTGATGAACAAAAATGTACAGCTCTGCCATCAAAAGTAAAAACAGTCAATCCTTTTGGATCTTTATAGGTTTTTCTGCAAAATGAACATATTGGCATGTTGTAATTCCTAATTCCTTAAAGGGAATTATAACAAGCAGGAAATTCCTAATTTCCTGTATCTCAAAAAACTTGAACAATAAAACCAAAGGCTTTTTCTGTTTTTTGAGTTTAGTTTATTTAATATCATATTTATCTCCTAACTAAAAGCTCCTTTTGCTATTTTAGTTTTTATTCTTCTAGCTTCAATCTGGGTCTCTCTAAGCATTAATACATCCTTTTTTCTAACAGGCCCTTTTACATTTCTTCTTATTACCTTGCCTTTATCATAACCTTGCAATACCCTGCATTTTACTTGAGTAACTTCTCCTCTTGCACCTGTCCTTCCAACTATACCTTCAACTACAGCAGGCACAGCGTTTTCAGCTAAAATAAGCTCTGTTCCTTTTGCAGCACTTTGTTGCTGTTGTTCTTTTGATTTTTGTTGTTTATTTCCGCCCATGTTAAAATTTGTATAAATTTATGTTTTATATTATTATTAGGTTTCTGTCCAATAAATTCTAAAAAGAATTTACTTTTTCATAGTTTTCACAAAACTTTCAAGATCTTTTTCAGCATCTCCAGGTTTTATAATAACAACAGAAGCGCACGGAACAGTCAAACCAACAGCAATGCCTAATTTCTCTCTTTTATCAACTTCAGTGCAAGGAATATTCTTTTCCTTGCATAATATAGGCAGGTGCTGGACTATTTCTTTAGGATTTACATCACTTGCATAAACAACAAATTTTGCAGTCCCTCTTTCAATAGCTTTAGTGACTTCATTTGTCCCTTTCTCAATCTTTCCAGTCTTTCTTGCTTTTTCTACTATATCATATGCAGAAACCATTTTGTTTTTTTATCAGTTATTTAGTTTATTTTGCCAAAAAACCAAAATTGAGAGAATAATAATACCTCACTATTCAGGTCATTGGTGAATAATAGGATTTTGCCAAATTTGTTTTTATCAACAAAATACTATTACAAATTGAGCAAAAGGATTTTGACAAATTTCGTATAGATTTACAAAATACTTTTGCGAATGTTAATAATTAGAAAAAATCAAGGTTTATAAATCTTTCATTCGCGATTTTGAAAAATATATCCGATACTGGAATAATATATTTAAACTAATTTAATCATGAATTAATATGGCTAAAAGTTTAGAAGAAAGGGCTAGAGAATTTATAACAGAAGAACGAGGAAAAATAGCTGTTGATTGGCAAACTCTTGTGTATTTGAAGGATATATCTATTCGTAATTCAGATAGAAGAATTTTTGAAAAAATTTTTGATAGATTGCTAAGTTACCTCAAAGAAAAAGGTGTTCTTGTTCATGAAGATACCCCTGGAAGTTATTTTGCTGCTGGAGCAAATGTTCATTTACATCCAAGCTTATCAGGAGGTATGGTAAATTTTAGCTTTGTTAATGAAGAAGATGCAAAAGAATATTATAGGAATTTTTTTAAGAATGTTTCATATTCTGTTGTTTTGCATCAAACAATTGGAGTTGTTGAAAGAAAGAAATAAAGAAATCAAAAAAACAATGGGCCACCACACCCTAAAGGTTTTTTGCCACGGCAAAAAATCGCCTGCTGGCGAGTGTGGTTTGATTGGCCCTTGTTTTTAGGATGCTCGAGAATTGAAAACTGTAACATTTGTTACGACCACATGA
>JAUYDD010000046.1 GCA_030704765.1 Nanobdellota archaeon
TATCAAAAAAACAATGGGCCACCCACACCTAAAGGTGTGGGTTTGTGACAGGCCCTTGTTTTTAGGATGCTCGAGAATTGAAAACTGTAACATTTGCTACGACCACATGATAAATCATGAGGTTTTCAATTCTCAACATAAGAAAAAAAGAGAAATGAAAAAGAATAAAACTAAGTTTAAAAAAAATAACCTATTAAAATGGATTTTATTGATAGTTATATTAGTTTTAACTCTTTATTTTGCTTACACAGGTTTTTTCAATAAAATAATCCTAAAAATGGATAAATATGGGATAATTGGAATATACATTACTGGAATATTTTTTGGTTATTCTATTGCATCTGTTCCTGCAACAGTTTTGTTTGCTTATTTTTCAGATTTTTATAATCCTTTTTTAATTGCATTCATAGGCGCTTTAGGTGTCCTGACAGAAAATATGATAGTTTTTGGTTTTATAAAAAAAGAGCTTCCTGAAGAGATAACTGAATTTATTCAAGATCATGGTTTAAGAAAATTATTAAAGAAAAAATTGAACTGGCTCATCACATTAATAGCTTTTGTAATTTTAGTCACTCCACTACCAAATGAATTAGGTATCTATTTATTGACTTTAGAACATTTTAGTCCAAAAATATTCATGGTCTTTTCTTTTTGTTCTAGTTTTATTGGTATATTGATAATTTCCCTTATAGGAGGGGCTATAATCTAATGCCATTGAGAAAATTAAAAAAAGAAAAATTAATTATGACGTAAAAGATGAAAAAAGAGCTCCATAAAAAACACTTAGAAAGCCTCATAAAAAAGAGGCAAAGAATAAAGAATTATGAAAAATGGTTTATGCTTATTTTCATTACCCTCTTAACAATATATCTATTGATGATTGGTTCATTAAGAAGTTTTGTTGAATTCATGAATAGTTTTGGAATAATAGGGATATTTTTTACAGGATTTTTTTTAGGATTTAGTTTCACAGTTATTCCTGCAACTGCATTATTAATACACTTCTCCTTATTTTATAATCCCTTTATTATAGCATTTCTAGGAGCATTTGGAAAAATGTTCGGAGACTTAGTGATTTTCAATTATTTTAAAAAAAATCTTCCGGATGAAATAGAAGAAGTAATTGAAAAATCCTCTAAATTAAAGATATTCCATAAAAAAAATTTACATTGGATTGCTCCTGCATTTGCAGGTTTAGTGCTTCTTTCTCCATTACCTGATGAAATAGCAGTATCTTTTCTTGGTATAATAAAATTCAAGACAAAAACTTTCCTCATCTTATCCTTTATTCTCAATTTCATTGGAATATTATTACTAACAGGAATTATATGGTTGATATAAATTAGTATAATTATTGTTATGCTATTAATAATAGATATTGCAGATTAGATTATAGGATTAAACCATGAATATTGTTATATAAATTGCTAATCCTGCATTAACATTGATTATGATTAGATAATTTTTTAATGTCAGAAATTAAACCACATCTTTTAAGATGTGGATGTTAGTTTGTTTTAATTTCTGAGCACAAGAAAAT
>JAUYDD010000159.1 GCA_030704765.1 Nanobdellota archaeon
CGTTGCTGTTTATTATTTCTGTAAGACTGCTTTGATTTATAAATATTGTCGAGATAGAATGGATAGATTAACTTTCTTTATACAAAATGAGAATTACTTTTTTGCAAATCTTTTAATTAAATCTCCCCTTGTTTTAGAATCTATCTTCAATTTTTTAATTATCCCCTTCTGGTTTAGCTTTCTTATGACTTCTTTAGGAGAAGGTTTTTCATCAAAAAGTACTTCATTCATTATTAGAAAATCTCTCAATTCTAATGTATGATATAACTGTTGCATTTTACTAGAAGTCGGCCTCCACCAAAATCCTTGTTCTTGTTTTCCATCTAGGTCATACCATAAAGCTATATTTTCATTACACCTTGGGTCTTTTCTTGTTATCTCTCCTATTGTGTATACATTTCTGTGAGGATTCATATCGCAGTCTATAAATGTACTATTTTGATCTTCATAACCTAACAAGTATGGTTGGTGAATCCTGTATCTTATAGCATCAAGTAATCTTGATACTCTCAATCTTCCCTTTGGCACTTTCCAGTATTTTGTTCCCATCTTAAATCTCACAGAACTCTTTTTCCTACTAGGGCATAAATTAGACATAATTTAATTTATATTAAATTTACCGTTTTATTTTCATCTATAATGGAAATATTTATAAATAATAGTAAATAATGGATTAAATGGACGAGAGAGATTATAAAATTCTGTCTATGTTAGATAAAGATAGTCGGATGCCCATAAATAAGATAGCCAAGACTCTAAGGTTAAGCAAAGATGGAATAAACTATAGGTTGAAGAAACTTGAAAAAGAGGGGATAATTCAGCGTTATTTTATTGACATTGATGTATCCAAGTTTGGACTTATCCTAAACAAAGTAACTTTCAAATTTCAGAATACTACAAAAGAAAAAGAGAAAGAAATCTATAATTTTTTGAAAGGTCATCATAAGATTGGGTGGGTTGCTCTTTGCAGTGGAGCGTGGGATGCAATAATTGTCGCTTATACTAAGGATCTTTATGAATATAACACTTTAGTAAAAGAGATAATCAGAAAATACGGCAAATATATCCACATGAAAGAATTTGTCGCACATCCTGATTACTATGTTTCTAACCGAAAATGGCTCGCAAAAAAAGATAATCCCATAATAAGTCATATCGGAGGACCTTTACAAAATAAATCTCCTGATTTAATTGATATCAAAATCATAAAGGCCTTGGCAAAAAATGCGCGAATATCTTTGCTAGAGATTGCAGAAATTACAAACTTATCCAGTTCAGCAATCATAAAACGAATAAAAAACTTAGAAAAAAATAAGTTTATACTTAACTACCGGATCGGTCTTAATCTCAAAAAGTTAGAAAAAGAATTTTGCAAATCTTTCATTTACCTGCAAAATATAACAAAAGAGAAAGAGGATGAAATAGTAAATTATTGTTTAAATCACACAAATGTTACTGCTCTAACTCACTCAATAGGACCATGGGATTTAGAATTGGAAATGGAAGTAAAAAATTTTGATGAATTCTATGAGATTATGAACGAGATAAAAAGCAAATTTAAGGACATTGTAAAAAACTACGAAGCAGCCGTTATAACAAAAGAAGAAGGAATTGATTACAGTAATATTTTGTAACTTTTCTAAAAACCTTATTGTAATCCTAAATCATTCATAAGGATTGTCAAGATGAAATGAATAGGTTACAAAAGAAAACCTCCGTCAACAATAATATTATTTCCAGTAATCCAATTAGACTTTTTGGAAAGTAAAAAAACTATTAAATTAGCCACATCTTCAGGATCTCCAACTCTTTTAATTTGAGTAGAATCTAATAAACGGCTATATTCATCTGCATCCATTTCTCTTGCATAGTCTTTTACAAAATCTGTGTTTATATATCCGGGAGAGATTGTATTTGCTCTTATATTATAT
This sequence comes from Nanobdellota archaeon, assembly GCA_030704765.1. Taxonomy (GTDB): domain Archaea; phylum Nanobdellota; class Nanobdellia; order Pacearchaeales; family GW2011-AR1; genus ARS1285. The sequence continues at coordinate 1,932 of JAUYDD010000159.1, forward strand.
CTCCCAAATTCTTTAGCAATTGAATTGCTTAGATTAATAATTGCTGCCTTGCTTATCCCATATATTATTTTTTCTGGGGAAGGTGAAAGTCCTAATATAGAGGATATTGATATTATT
>JAUYDD010000165.1 GCA_030704765.1 Nanobdellota archaeon
AAAACCTCATCTTTTAAGATGAGGTAGTTTACTTGCATTCAATTTCCGAGCATCCTAAAAATTTCCGAATCAGAAAAATCGCCGATCAAACTCCATCCTTCAGGATGGAGTAGGCGATTTTTCAGGAAATTTTTTTGATAAAAGATATTTATATTTTTTTAGGTACACAAACACCTTTTGAATTGCAAGTACCTTGTTTTTTTGTTTTGGGGTCTGTGCAAGGTTTATCTTTAGCATAGGTAGGTGTATTAAATACACATTTTCCTTTACCACCTAACTCATTTATTTTAGCATCTAATTTTGAACTTATGCCTGGATCATATCCTACAAATTTAGCTAATATCTTCCATCTTTTTTCACTATTAGGATTTTTTGGATCACTAAGTTCAGCAATACAAGTATTAACAATAAATATAACAGGGACTGTCTTACCACCATAAAGATTAAATGTTCTTATATTTTCTTCTTTATCCACATCAAACTTATATACATTATTTCTTGTATTTTTTATATACTCATCCATAAAAGGTTTAAGTTGAATACAATAAGCACACCAATCGCTTTCAGCTGTAAAATAATATATTGCTAAACATTCTTTGCATTTTAAACAAGGCTTGTAACAATTATCATTCTTTGACTCGCACTCTTCTCCATATCCTTTATATGCATCTGTTTGCCCTGCTAAAGGAGTTTGATAGAGCTCTCCTGATTTATCTTCAAGATAATCAGAGGTTTTTCTAAAAGGATTATATATTGCAATGGTAATTAGAACTATCGCTAAAGCAAGAATAATCACTAACATCATTCTTTTTTTCATGATTCTTTAATGAAATTAGATTATTTAATGTTTTTTGTTGTTTGTAATTATTGATAGTTATAGGAAATCAAAAAAACAATGTGCCACCACACACTAAAGTGTGTGGTTTGTTACAGGCACTTGTTTTTAGGATGCAAGAAAAAACTTTTATGGTTTTTTCTGCACAGAAAATTGCATAAGACAATTTTCTTGTGCTCGAGAATTGAAAACTGTAACATTTGCTATGACCACATGATAAATCATGAGGTTTTCAATTCTCGACATGAGTTTATTTGGCCTGAAAATGACTCAATCACCAAAAATTATTTACTATCATATACTTAATACCATATAAAGAATTATAAACCAGTGATTTCACTTAAAATTATGGCGTTTTCCAGAAGATTATTATATGCATCAGTTGCATTTTTTTCATTATTAGGGAGCTTTTATATTGGGTATTCTACAAATAAAAAATTTAATCCTCCTCAAGTCATATCTACTCCTAATAGTAATCCAAGAACTTGTTGCGATGAATTAGAAAAAGAAGTTGAAAAAAAGGATGTAGAATATCAGGAATTAATAAAACAAAAATTAGAAGTTGAAAAAATAGCTGCTCTTGCTGAAAAAAGAGAAGCTGAAGCAGAAGTAAGAGAATTAAAAGTAAGAAGAGATGCACTAAAAAAACCTTATGAACTTGAAAAAGAGAATAATGAGCTAAAATTAAGGATAATCCAGTTAGAAGGAAGAGTAACAAATAATTATGTAAAAAATGAGGAAGCAGGGGCAAGGTATGAAGCTAATATTGCAGAAACAAGAGCTGTAGTAGCCAGGAGAGATTGTGAAATTTCAATGATTTCCTCCAGGTTATCAACTAAAGATGCTTATATAGAAAAACTAAAAGCATTGCATGAAAAAGAATTAGCTATTAAGGATACTGAAAAAGCTAGATTAGAAACTTATTCAATTAAGCTTGAAAGAATAATTGAAAATGCTAGAAGAAATGGTTATGTCTTGCCTGTTTCTAGGAATTAGAATTGAAATTCAAATCTGCAAGCTCAATATTTTTGAAATCCCTTCTTGCATAGAAACTCCATACAATATATTGGATGACTCTGAGATTATTGAGTCATTATGAGTGATTATTATATACTGTCCATTTTTCATATGCTTCTTTAAAAGATAAGCTAGTTTTTCTGAATTCCTCCTGTCTAATGCAGCATCTATCTCATCAAAAATATAGAAACAATAAGGCCTGAATTCTTGTATAGCAAATATTAAAGATAAAGCAACTAATGTCTGTTCTCCTCCTGATAAAGATGTTATGTCAAAATATTTTCCACCACCTACTTTTACTATAATATCAAGACCTCCTTCAAAGACTTCTTTTTTATTCTCTGGCTCTAATAAAACAATACCTTTTTCACTTAATTGAGAGAAATTCCTAGAGAACATGTCATTTATCTGTTCTAAAGTATGCAAGAAGACCTTTTTCTTTTTCTTGTCTATTTGTGCTATAACATTAAGTATCTCTAATTTCTCTTTTTCTAATTGGTCTACTTTTTCTTTTATCTTATCGTATTCTTCTTTGATATTGTCATAAACTTCCAAAGCCCTTAAATTTACATTTCCTATTCTTGCTAAAGTGTCTTCTGTCTCTTTTAGTTTTTCTAAAAGTTTTTCAATAGACATTGGATAGAACTCTAATCCTTCAAACTCTTTCAAGTCCTGCGTAAAAGTCTCTTTTTTTGCATTGACCTGTGCTTTTGTTATCATAAGATTATTGTTCTCCTGCTCTAACATCCTTTTCTCATTTTGATGATGCATAAAGTCTGATTCCAAGCCCCTGACCTTGTCCTGGAGAGAGTTCTTTTCTTCAAACATTTTCTGATATTTCTTTTTCAAAGCTTCTGCTAGTTCATCTTTTTTCTTAGATATCTTCTCTTTTTCCTCTAATGTATCTTTTATTGTCCTTAATTGCTCGGATAATTCCCCATTATCCCGTATATTCTGTTTTATAGCTAGCTTGATCCTGTCTAATTCCCTTTCTTTAGATGTAATCTCAATTCCTAAGTTCCTTTCTTCTGTTCTTTGAAGTTCACTTACATCCAGTTTCAAAGCTTCATATTGTTCTTCTGATAGTTTAGATATAGAAATCTTGTTCTCTAGATTTTTTTTCTTCTGCTCCAGGTTCCCGAGTTCAGATAAATATACAAACACCTGTTCACTATCTCTTTTTATCTGTTGCTTTTTTTCATTTATACCCTGCAACTTCACCAAGTCTATGTTCCTATGATTTATCTCCAATGCTTGCTTTGCTATTTTTTCTTTCAGTTCCTTCAGCAATGTCTTTGCTTCAGTCATATCAATATCAAGGGTATTTATTATATTCTTGGACCTTGACATATCATTATTGGATTTTGTTATGACCTCGTTTATATGCTCTTTGGTTATCTTTGTTTTGCATAAAGGACAAATATCTAATTTTGATACTTGATTCTTTATTTTTTCAGCTTCGTTAATCATCTGATTTTCTATAGCTCTTTGTTTTTCTTTTTCTAAAATACTATCTTCTAATTTTTGGGTATTTTGTTTGTTCTCTTCAAGTGAGTTTCTCAGGATTATCAAAATCTGATTGTTTCCGTCAATATCTTCTTTTGTCCTTAGTTCCCTTTCTGTAGACTCAATCTGGTTCATGATAAAACTAGATTCATTCTTGAGCCTTTGAATCTGGAGTTTTTTGTCCTCTATCTGCGCATAAGTAGATGAAAGATTAGATTTCAAGACAAAAAACTGTCTTTTAGATTCTTCTAATTCATCTAATCTAGATTTTTTATCTGCTAATTCTTTTTTCCTATCTTTTCCTTTTTCTTTTGCTATATCTTGTATCTCTGATTCCATAATCTTAGCTGATTCTTCTAAAGTATGTTTTCTCCTTGAAAGTTCTAATAACTGGTTCTCAAAATTCTCTTTTTTTGCTATCATTCCTGCTATCTCTTGTTTTAAAGTAGATATCTCCATTAAAAGAGCATCTTGTTCTAGGCCTGAAGATTTCTGTATAGTGGTTAAAATATTGTTAATCTTATCATTAAGAATTGATATTTCTTGAGAAATCTTATGTGCTTGCTCTTCACTTTTTTTTATCTCTTTATTTTTTGATTCTATCATAGAAAGAATCTCTTTTAGTTCTTTATCTTTTTCTAAAACATTTTTATTTACAATAGAAGCTTTGCATCTTTTTTTAGCCTCTTCAAGTTTTTTGAAACGCAAAGCTTCTTCTCTTTCTTGTTCTAGATTCCTTAGGTAATTGGTTCTTTCCCTTAATATCGCGTTTATCTGTTTGATTTTTTCTTCTGTCTTCTCCAATTCTTTTAAGGATTTCTCTTTTCTCATCTCGTATACAGAGATACCTGCTACATCTTCCAATACTTTCCTTCTTTCATCACTAGGCATTTTAACAAATTTCTCTATCTCTCCTTGAAGAATGATATTGAAACCATGAGGGTCTATACCTGCTTGAGTCAAGAGCTCTAAGACCTCTTGTCTTGTCTTTACTTCATTATTAATCTTATAGACACTTTGGCCGTTTTTTCTTACAATCCTTCTGATTATTATCTCTTTGTTTTCCAATGCAAAAATCTTGTCAGTATTGTCAAAAATTATCTCTACATAGGCTTCGTTTGCACCTTTGTAATCTTTGTTTCCTGAAAATATCAAATGAGAGGCTTTAGCTGCACGCATGCTTTTTATTGAAAGCCTGCCTAATACAAAACATAGAGCATCTGTTACATTAGACTTTCCACTACCATTCGGACCTACCATAACGGACATATGCCTATCTAGATTAATCTCAGTCTCTCTTGCAAAAGATTTGAATCCTTTTATTAAAAGTTTTTTAATATAAGTCAATTTTTTATACCTCTATTTTGATATAAAGAGAATTTTCTTATTTTTAAGTATTGTCATAGATAATTTTTTAAACTATATTAATGTAGGATATGCATGGAACTTAGCAGAAAACAATTGCATCCGGGAGTAAAATGGTCATTTAGGATTGGGATATATTTTTTTATGTTCATATTCTCATTTTTTATAGGATGGATCCTTGGTATCTTTTTTGTAGGAATAGGCATGTTGATATTTGGTCCTGATTCAATAGCAGGAATAGCATTAGGAATAATTACATTTGCAGTATTTTATATTATATTTTCAATAATCATTGCTGAGATATTTGCAAGAATGTCTTATAATAGGTGGTTCTATGAATTTACAGAGGATAATTTGAAGATTGAAAGAGGAATCATATGGAAAAGATATTCTAATATTCCTTATGAAAGAATACAAAATGTGGATATAACAAGAGGCATTATTGCGCGTATGCTGGGATTCTCTACAGTAAATATACAGACAGCTGGTTTTTCCTATAGCCCTCATGCTGGAAGTTTTTCAGAAGGATATATTCCTGCTGTAGATATTAATGAAGCTGAACAAATACGAGAATTTGTTATGAAAAAAATAACAAAAAAAAGCAGAAAACAAGGATTATGATGAATAAATTACATCCAGGAACAAGATGGATATTCAGGTTTAGAATATATCTTGCGTTATTACCATTGTTGATATTTCTCATTATAATATCTACTTTTGCTTCTTATTTCACTAAAACCTTAATATTTCTATATTTTTGGATATTGTTTGCAATAATCTTTGCTGAAATCTTTGCAAGGATGAGTTATAATAGATATTTTTATGAGGTCAATAATAAAGGAATAAAAATAGAAAAAGGAATTATCTGGAAAAAATACACTTCTATACCTTTTGAAAGAGTCCAGAATGTAGACACTAAAAGAGGGATTTTTGCAAGAATATTTGGATTTTCAACAATAGATATTGAAACAGCTGGACAATCAAATCCTCATGGTCCATATATGGGTATGAGAATAAGAATTGGAAACAGGAATTATCAGAGATATGAAAGTGAAGGCCATATACCTGGAATCCCTATTGATGAAGCTGAAAAAATCAGGGATTTTATTTTAAAAAAAATAACTAAAAAAATAAAGAAATTGCCTAAAAATTAGCAATCCCCACCGACCCAGAGGGCAGGGGTATTTGCTAATTTTTTCGCTTCGCGACCGGCAATTTCAGTCTCCAAAAAAAACTTTCAGAAGTTTTTCTGGGCCATTCAAAATCTGAAGATTTTGAAGGTTTCAAATCTGCTGACCCAGAGCCTCGGGTATTAAACCCAGATTTGAAAATCAAAAAAACAATCCACCACACCCTAAAGGTTTTTTGCCACAGCTAAAAAATCGCCTGCTGGCGAGTGTGGTTTGATTGGCCCTTGTTTTTAGGATGTTCGAGAATTGAAAACTGTAACATTTGCTACGACCACATGATAAATCATGAGGTTTTCAATTCTCAACATAATACATATTTCTAAAAGAAATGTTGATCAAATTTTATATGAATTATTCCTTATCTAATCCTTGCTTTTTTATCAGGAATAGCTGGCTTAATAGATCTTTGAGTAAAAAATATCAAGATTGATGAAACTAATATACTAATCAATATAACTGCAAAGATTATATCCACTAGCTCTTTACTTTGAGAAATGCCTTTTTGCAAAGCTAGCTGAGCTAGTACTGCTGCTGCTAATCCTCTTGGCAATAAGAACCTTAATGCATTTTTTGTATTATTGTCTATACTCTCTCCTAAAAAAGATAACTTGACTGCAAGAAGCCTTATAATAAATATTCCTAGAACTATCAATCCTCCAAATAAAAAGGGTTTATACCTAGAGAAATCTATCAAAGTACCTAGATACACAAAGAAAAATACTTTAACAAAAAAGGATATTTCTTGATAAAAGCTCTTTGATCTTTCAGACAAGACACTATTTGTTAAAAAAGAATCTGTATCTTTTTCATCATCTTCTTTTGAAGCCCATTTAAAAAAATTGATTATTGGTGTTGAATTTCCAAGCATAAGACCAAAAGTCAATACTGCTATTGCACCACTTGCTCCTACATAAGAACTTTCAACAATTGAATATAAACTTATGACCACTGCTATATTAACCATATGAGCTTCCATAAGGATAGCAGACTTTGATAATAAAAATATCCAAGCCATTGATATAATTATTCCAATTGCTATAGCTAATAAAAATGATACAAGAACAGATTTTATAACAGCTGCCGTTGTAATATTAGATTCCATTATTATTAAAATTATTGTTATTGTTCCGATTATTGACAATACATCTGTTATTGCTGATTCTAAAGTCAGTACAGAAGAGTATTTCTTGTTTATAGGAAGAATATCTGCAAAAACTATAATTACTTCAGACGCTGTTCCACCTAAAATTATACTTAATAATAAAGAATGCATATAAGAATAACCTATTATAAATTTGGATATAAGCAAAATAATAAGCGTAGTTAATATAAAACATATAAATGTGAGTTTAGCAGTGCCTTTTAAAGATTTAAACAAAGTTTTGAAATCAATATTTATTGAGCCTTGAAAAAGAATAAACATCAATGTAAAGACTACGAATAATTGAGAACCAAATCCGAAAGTATTATTATCCACCCAATGCAATCCAGAACTTAGTATTATTCCAATAATTATCAGGATTATGACATCTGGAATCTTGGTTTTTTTAAATATCGATTCTCCTATAAAACCAATAAATATTATTCCTGCAATAACTCCAAAAACACTCAACACCTCTGTAACCATTTTAAAAATAAGAATTTAAGGTTTATAAGTCTTAATGCAATTATAAAATAATATGTAATCACTATAAAACAGTTATGTTTAAAAATAATGATTTTCTTAAAATATAATGGAAACAATATCTAGAAGAGAAATGTTAAAATTAATGGCTTTTGGAGCTATAGCTCTGAATGTAGATTCAGATATCTTTGCTGAAGAAAGGTGGACTCGATTTAAAATTCCAGAAGATTATTCTTTAAGAAGTGGTTTTAATCCTCTTTTAAATTCACCTGAAAAAGAAAGAGAAAGTCTTGAAAAATTATTATCTTCAACTAGTGCTAGTGAAACAAGTACAGGGCTGTGTCATATTTATACACTCAAAGCTTTATTAAAAGTTAATGATAGAGCATCATTGAATATTAATCCTATTGCACTAGGATCAGCTCATATATTGAACCAGGATGGATATTTTTTAACAAATAATCATGTGTTTGACTTGTTTTTTAAAGGGAAAAATGAACACTTATTATTACTTTACGACCCAAGAACTGGACTTACCGCTCCTGTTTATATTCTTGCTAGAGACAGTGAAAGAGACATTGCATTAGGAAAAGTAGATATAAATCCAAGTTTAAAAGAAATGTATAATAGTGTTAATATATTGACGTCTGAACCTGAAGTAGATGCAGAAGTATATTCAGAAGTATTAAAAAATCCAGAATACATAATGGATAAAGGCTTTGATAATCTTTTAGATTCTATAAGCATTGGCATGTCAAGAACAGGAAAAGTCATGTTTAGACAAAAATCTAGTGTAAAAGAAGATCCTGATATCCAATATCTAGAAATAAAAGGAGTTGTTATGGATGACCAAGAATATAAAGAGGTTATACAAAAAAAGAAAATTAATGTAAGGTTAGCAATAGGAAACCATGTGTTTGCTGAAATAACTAACCTTGATTCTCAAAAATTAATTGCTAATGTTATAAAGAGCAATTCTGGAAGTCCTGTCTATATAGGTCAAGGATTATGCGGCATAATAAGAGCAGTGCATATGACAAAATTAGAACTTGAGCTAGCAGATGGAAAAAAAGCATATGCAATCCCCTATGAATTCATTGGTCCAGCCAAGATAAGACAGTTCTTGAAGGATTATCTTGAAGTGTGCAGAAGATAATTATTTCAATTCTATATTTTGAAGTACCTTATATAAAAAACCATTTGGAGATATATTGAAATACCCAATACCAATGCGCACTGGTCTGCTTTCTCCAAGCAGAGGAGCTTCAGACATTAATTTAAAAAAATCTCCTAATTCATCAGGATTTCTTGGTTCTTTAAATCTTGATGCAGTAATATGGGCTCCCCATGGTAATTTAAGTTCTAGTCCATGAACCTCTGCTGAACTTTTTATTTTAATAGCAATATCTAAAAATCTCTTATCTGGAATACCTTCAACAATCACACACTCCCTATTATACAACCATTGCCTATAATCTATTTTTGGAACTTGTCTTGATATTCCTTTGACTGCTTTGTTAAGATTATCTAAAACATCAGCATCTGGATTAAAATCTTCCTTAAGCCCATATACAAAAATTGATGTATGGACATTGCTTTTATCATACACTATAGCAGGAAGAGCATCAGCTATTCTATTTGAGAATCGCGCAACTCTTTCAGTAATCTCTTCAGGATGTCTAAAAGCAATTAAATAAGCTCCTTGATTTTTAGGAATTTTTGGTTCAATTCCACTAGTTCTAACAATAGATTCAATAAAAGAACTATAGATATTAGATTGTTTTTCTAAAAATTCCTGAAAATCCATATTCAGGAATTAAAATCATTGTTTAAAAAAATTATTATAATATAATATAACATACACTCTAAAACAAAGTCTTCTGGTCTTTGGCTTTTTTAACATTCTTGAATGTTGACCAAGAATGCCTGAAGATTTCAGGATACTTGTCCCAGCATTCTTTAATGAATTTTTGAGTAATTTCATTAGCTGGATAACCTGGGCCAGTCTCGCCATATTTAGCTTTGATCTTATCCATCTCTTCCTCTCTTTTGACTTTTGCTATTATTGATGCAGCACTGCAAACTGGATAATTCACATCTGCTTTATGCTCAATAATTAATTTTATATCTTTTTTGTTTAGCAGATTCCTTAGATATTCTGTGTATTTTTTGCAATTTGGGCTTGGACAATCAATAATTGCAACATCTGGCTTTAATTCATTTATTATTTCTGCTTGTTTATGCGCTTCTAACCAATTAAGGTTCATGGATTTATTTTCAGGATCAACAGCTTCATCAATTTCTTGAGGAGAAACTTCAATTATTTTAAATTCAGAATGAGCTTGTATCAGATGATTTAATTCTATTCTTTTTTTATGAGTTAATAATTTAGAATCTTTTACAGCTCCTAGTTCAGCTTCTTTTCCATCATGAATCATTACTCCGGCTATAATTAGTGGCCCAATAACTGGACCTCTTCCTGCTTCATCAATACCCAGGACTTTTACCATTTCTCATTAAATATAGTTAAGTTTATAAGGGTTTTTAGTTTGAATTTTTTATAGATAAAGATATTTATAATATCCACTTATGTTAAAATTCCTATGAGGGATTTAAACAAATTGAAAAATATAAAATATTTTTCAAAAGTTCGATTGCTTCTGAAAGCAATTTTCACATAGCGGGGTAGAGAAGCCTGGAGTTCTCGCCGGGCCCATAACCCGGAAGTCGCACGGTTCAAATCCTGCCCCCGCTATTTTTATTATTTTACCTTCGGTAAAATAATCTTTTATGTCGAGAATCGAAAACCTCATGATTTATCGTGAGGTCGTAGCAAATGTTACAGTTTTCGATTCTTGAGCATCCTAAAAACAAGGGCCTGTGACAAACCCACACCTTTAGGGTGTGGTGGCCCATTGTTTTTTTGATTTTTGGGCAGGATTTTTCAAATACTTCAATTCGATTAGAGAGAGAATTGAATGTCGCCAAGAATTGCATAGCAATTGTTGAGCGCCTGCCTCCTGCTATATTTCTTATGTCGAGAATTGAAAACCTCATGATTTATCATGTGGCCGTAGCAAATGTTACAGTTTTCAATTCTCGAGCACAAGAAAATTCTTTCAGATGAATTTTCTGTGCAGAAAAAACCATAAAAGTTTTTTCTTGCATCCTAAAAACAAGGGCCAATCAAGCCACACTCGCCAGCAGGCGATTTTTTAGCTGTGGCAAAAAACCTTTAGGGTGTGGTGGCCCATTGTTTTTTTGATGTTATTGAACAGATTTAGGGTACAAAACAATCTTTTCTACCTCATTTTTCTCTATAACCCATTCATATCAATAGTTCTCAGAGAAGACTTCATAATAGCTTTGAGGATGTTTGCATGCTGGACAGATGTCTGGTGCTTCTTTTCCTATATGGACATATCCACAATTCCTGCAGATCCATTTTACATCCTTATCTTTCCTGAATACCTTTCTTTTCTCTATATTATCCAGTAGTTTTCTGTATCTTTTTTCATGCTTGTCTTCAACTTCTGCTATTTCCTTGAATACATCAGCTACTTCATAAAAACCCTCTTTTCTTGCTATTTCTTCAAAATCAGGATATAAGCTTGACCATTCTATTTTTTCACCATCTGCAGCTGCTAGAAGATTTTCTTTTGTTGAACCTATTTTTCCTGCTGGATAACCTGCAGTAATCTCAATTTCACCGCCTTCTAAAAACTTGAAGAATACCTTAGCATGCTCTTTTTCATTATTTGCTGTTTCTTCAAAAATAGATGCAATCTGTTCATATCCTTCTTTTTTTGCAACAGAAGCAAAATAAGTATACCTATTCCTTGCTTGAGATTCCCCTGCAAAAGCTTTCAATAGATTTTTTTCAGTCTTGCTTCCTTTTATTGATTTCATGATTATCTATGATTTTTATAGTATATAAATTTATTTTCTTCCTAAAGTATTCTTAAATTTTTTTATTGTCCTGGTTATATAACTTTCTTTCAAGGATATTGCATTATGGGGGCATATCTCTATGCAACATAGACATCTTATGCATTTATTATGATTGCATATTGGAAAAGGATCAAGATGTATAGCATTTACTGGACATTTTTTTTCACACCTATAACATTGCCTGCAATTATCATTAAAATTTATTTTAGGTTTGGGCAAGGATTTTACTAAGGGTTTGATTGATTTTACACTTAAAAAACCTGGTTTTTTAAATTTCATATTTATATCCTTCATATCTCCAATAATTTCTATATCTTCTTTTTTTATTTTAGAATAAATCAAAGTGTAAACTTCTTCCTTTGAAAAACCCATGAATTCTGCTGCAATTAAATCTAATGCTTCTGCATTAGTGCTAGACATGATTATATTTGACCTAATTGATTTTCCCCCTGTTCCTGGGCCTTTTCCTTCAAGGCCTATAACACCATCAAGGATATTCAAACCAGGCTTAATCAAGCTGTATATATCAAATATTAATCTAGAAAAATCATCAGGAGAAGGATAGATCTTATGATATCTTTCTTTTAATTTACCTGGAACACAACCAAAAGTATTTTTAACTGCAAGAGAAACTTCAGTCAAAAGGTGGGTCTTTAGCTTAGGTAAATTTATAATAAGGTCCACGTCAAAAATGATTTTTGGCAATGCTATCTCCTTATTCTCTTTTAATAAAAAAAACTTTTTTTCAGTCTTTTCAAAATCTATTATAGTTGCATATTTTGACAGTCTTAAAATCCCTGAGACTTCAAAAGCTTCCATAGTATCAAAACCAGAACTATCTCCAATGATTATCTCACAGCCATGAGCTTTCAGTATCTTACAGAGTTCTTCTAATACAACTGGATGTGTAGTTATTGAATCTTCTGGCCTTGAAGCACAAAGGACATTGGGCTTTAGAAGTATTTTTTTTCCTTTTTTTAAATCAAAACCTATATTTTTAAGACTTTTTACTAAAGCACCTCTTACTTCTTCATTATCATAAGAACTGCATCTTACTTTGGATACAAGATATTTTTTATCCATCTTATGGGATGACATACCTAATTTAATAATGTTGAGAATTGAAAACCTCATGATTTATCATGTGGTCGTAGCAAATGTTACAGTTTTCAATTCTCGAGCACAAGAAAATTCTTTCAGATGAATTTTCTGTGCAGAAAAAACTTTTATGGTTTTTTCTTGCATCCTAAAA
>JAUYDD010000011.1 GCA_030704765.1 Nanobdellota archaeon
TTTTTGCCACAGCTAAAAAATCGCCTGCTGGCGAGTGTGGTTTGATTGGCCCTTGTTTTTAGGATGCTCGAGAATTGAAAACTGTAACATTTGCTACGACCACATGATAAATCATGAGGTTTTCAATTCTCGACATAATAAAAGTTTTTTTAGATGGATAAAAGCGGAAGCTCAACAACCGACCTTTTTGTGAACTAGCCATTTTGTCTTGGCGAAGGGCAGCAGCATCGAACACTTCAGTTAGCTTTTTACAGAAACTTTATTATTAGAATCTCAACTTATCTTTTTTTAGAATGTTAATTAAGGAGCTAATAAAAGGCTTTAAGTCTTCCTGATATTGTGCTTTTTGAAGAACTTCATAATATTTGAATCTTCTTCTTTTTGGAATATTTATCATAGGATATTTATTTTTATGCAATATAAAATTTATTAATAATCTTCCAACTCTTCCATTTCCATCAACAAAAGGATGAATTTTTTCAAATTCAGTATGAAAGTATGAGGCTAAAACAATAGGATTCAATTTACTTTTATTTGTTGAACACCATTTTAACAAATGAGCCATTTTATTAGGTACCTCTGATGCGTTTGGAGGAACACTCCCACCTACAAATACTTGAACATTCCTGTATTTTCCTATTTGAGAAACTAAATCTTCTCTTAAGGTATTAAACACAACCAATCTATGCAGTTCTAATATAAATTCCTTGGTTAATTCTCTATTATAATTCAGCATGTAATCAAATGCTTTTTTATGATTTATGGTCTCATTAATCTCTCTTAAAGATTTTTCTTTAGGAACAATTCCTTCAAATAATAAAAAGGATGTTTCAGATAAAGTCAAAGTATTTCCTTCTATACCTGTTGAATCATAAGTAAAAAGTGAACAAAATGCTTCATATCTATTTTCAAAATTTTCTTTTGGTTCTTTAGAAAAATCTTTTTTTATTTCTTCTAAAAACTTTATTTCTTCAACAGAAAGCATTGCCTCAAAAATTTTTAATTTTTTATCTGCATCTTTTTCCTTTTTTTTAAGTTCTTCTTTGTTTAGATTAACTCCTAAGTAAATTCTTTCTTTTCTTACTTTTTCCCCTTTTCTAATTACCCTTACCCTGTAAAAATACTCTCTTCCTTTTTTTTCCTGAATTTCAGTATGTACCATGAGCTTATTATGACTACATGGTTTATATATTTTTCTATCATGTAGTCATAAAGAATTGTAGAAACAAATAGTTTTTATTCGCTTATGTGAAGCGGCGTTCTACCTTTCAAATATCAGAAGCGATTATAAATCCTTTTTTATCAACAAATTCTTTTGAAATTACATAAAATTCCCTTAATTTTAAACTATTTGCAATTCTTTTTAATTTTTTATAATCTTTTTCATCTCCCTTATTTTTAACTTCTAATGCTATGTTTTTTTCAGATAAAATAAAATCAATCTCTCCTCCGCTCCTTTTTTCATAGTATTTTATCTCTCCGTAATCCCTGAGGTTTGTAAAAATAGCATTTTCTAAAAGATTTCCCTCTTCGCATTTTCCAATATATCTTCCCATTCCATTATCACATATATAAATTTTTTTTGTCCCGCTTACTTCCCTATCTATACTTTTTGTTAATGGTGAGATTAGATTAATAAAATAAGTTTTCTCTAAAAAAGAGATATATGAGTAAATTGTTTCTCTTGAAACCCCAAGTTCGGATGATAATTTAGAGATGTCTAGTTTTGTTCCTATTCTTCTTAACAAAAGCAATAATAAATCTCTAAACTTATTTATTTCTTTAAAATCTGCTAAACCTTGTACGTCTTTTTCAAAATAAGATTTAAAAATATCTAGCAATAATTCTTTTTTCTTTTCAATGTTCTCTGCCAAAACAACCTGCGGAAATCCTCCAAACTCAAGGTATTCTTCATAAAGCTTTTTTGTTTTTTCGTATATTATTTTGTTTTTGTTTTTTTCTTTTTCCCTGAATTTTTCATAAAATTCCTTTTTATAATCTTTAAATAATAAAAATTCTTCAAAATCAAGTGGAAAAAGTTCAAAGATAATTTTTCTGCCAGATAGGCTTTCTGGAAATAAGTTCTTAAGATAAAAACTACTTGAGCCTGTCAAAAAAAATTTCACATTATAATGGTCGTAGAGATATTTTACCACTTTAACAATATCCGGTTTTGCCTGAATTTCATCAAGGAAAATAAAAGCCTTGGTTTTATTGTCTATACCAAAAGATTTTAAATTTGCCCAGATATTATTATAGTCTTCTTCTTCGAAAATCTTTTGATTAAGAGGATTTTCCATATCGAAAAATCCTTTATTTTTAGTTTCTATTCTATCAAAAATCATACTAAAAAGAGTTGTTTTTCCAACTCTTCTCATTCCAGTTACAACTATAATCTCCTTATCCTTGATTCTTTGCATGAGTTTTTCAAAAAGCTTTCTCTTATATAACATTTTATACCTTACATATTTATATTAATTATGTAAGCTAATACCTTACACTTTTTAAATGTTAGTATATATTTTATAAAAAGATATACTAGGAAAAGATGATTATTCATCAAAGACAGCAAATACTCCCTTGAGAAAATATAGTGGATGTTCAGGCCAAGGTTGCAGAGGGAAATATTAGGGAAATTAATTGATTGTTCTTTGGATATATTTATTATAGAAAAAGGGCATGATTCCGGGCAGGAGGCGGATTTTTTATTTTCCTAAGAAAGGTGACCAAGAAGGTTCTCCATCAAAAGAAGCAAAATGATTTGTCAAGTTTTTTTGCTCACTTCAATCAGCATTCATGAAATAAATTTCATTATTAATATATCTCCAATTATTCCCTCTACTTGAAGAAAAGGCTATTTTCCTGCCATCAGGTGACCAAGAAGGTTTTTCCTCAAGAAATGGAGTGTTTGTCAGTCTTTTTTGCTCACTTCCATCAGAGTTCATTACATAAATTTCATCATTTCCATCCCTATTTGATGTAAAAGCTATTTTCTTGCCATCAGGTGACCATGAAGAAGATGAATCATGAGCTGGATTGTTTGTCAATCTCCTAGGTTCACTTCCATCTGAGTTCATGACATAAATTTCATAATTTCCGTCTCTATGTGATGTAAAAACTATTTTCTTCCCATCAGGTGACCAAGAATGAAATGCATCCCAAGCAGGATTATTTGTCAAGTTTTTCTGTTCAGTTCCATCAGAGTTCATGACATAAATTTCATGTTCACTATCTTTATATGACATAAAAGCTATTTTCTTCCCATCAGGAGAGCAAGAAGGAAGTTTATCTTCAACAGGATTATTTGTCAATCTTTTCTGTTCAGTTCCATCAGAGTTCATGACATAAATTTCATAATTTCCATCTCTATGTGATGTGAAAACTATTTTCTTGCCATCAGGTGACCAAGAAGGAGATCCATCAAAAGCAGAGTTTTTTGTCAATCTTTTCTGATCACTTCCATTTGGATTCATAACATAAATTTCAAGATTTCTATCTCTACCTGACATAAAAACTATTTTCTTGCCATCAGGTGACCAAGAAGTAGATACATCCCAATCAGGATTGTATGTCAATCTCTCCTGCACACTTCCATCAGCATTCATAACATAAGCTTCATAATGTCCATCTCTTTTTGATTCAAAAGCTATTTTCTTGCCATCAGGTGACCAAGAAGGATATCCATTATAAGGAGGATTTTTTGTCAATCTTTTCAACATACTTCCATCCGAATTCATAACATAAATTTCATCAATTCCATCTCTATTTGAATCAAAAGCTATTTTCTTGCCATCAGGTGACTAAGAAGGATGTCCATTATATATCGTTGGAAAATAAACAGGATTTTTTGTCAATCTTTTTTGCTCACTTCCATCAGCATTCATGAAATAAATTTCATCAATTCTATCTATATTTGAATCAAAAGCTATTTTGGATTGTTTATATGATTTCTCTACCAAAAATGTAGATTCTCTTGATAAAGGTTCTTTTGCTACTTGTTGTGAATAAGTATTATAACCTGAAGCAACAGTTACTGCAAGCATTGCTGCTAAACCAAAATTTCTTAATCCTCTAACTAATTTTTCAAGACATCTTACCATTGATTGTCAATTATTCTATATTTTAAATATTTATTTGTGTTTTAGTGATATTATTCTTTCAACAATAATACTTAATATCATTTAAATATTAAGATGAAACACTGTTAAGTTGAAAAATCATCTGCCGCTGTGTGGGACAATGGTACTCCAACCGCTTTGAGAGCGGTGCCTTAACGGCCTCCCGGTTCGATTCCGGGCAGCGGCGTCCTAATAAAGTTCTATGCCGTTTTCGAGGGCGGTTTTAATAGCAGAAAAAAACGCTATTAAACATGGAACAGAAAATAGACATACATAATTATAAGGGTAGATTTGATAGTACAGTTAAAAGAATAAATGGATCTTTAGATATTTCTGATCAGGATAAACTAGCTATTAATAGGCTTAAGGATTATTGTATTTGCCAAGGTATCACCTATGGAAAGATTGATGCTTATCTTTTCTATGCTTCAAGGCTTGCTAGAATGCTCCATAAACCAATCGAACAAGCCACAAAAGAAGATCTTATGAAAGTTGTAGCAGAACTTAATCAATCACATTATAGTGAGGAAACAAAAGTTTGTTTTAAAATTATGATCAGAAAGTTTTACAAAATGCTTAAGGGCATTGAAGAAAAAGGAAAATACCCTCCTGAGGTTGATTGGATAAATACTACAATTTCTAAAAATCATGAAAAACTGCCTGAAGAACTTTTAACAGAGGAAGAGGTTGAAAAAATAATTAGGTCTGCTCGAACTGTAAGAGATAAAGCGCTTCTTGCAGTTATTGCAGAATCTGGTTGTAGGGTTTCTGAAATAGGAACAATGAAAATCAGACAAATCACATTTGAACAACACGGAGCTAGATTAACTGTTTCAGGAAAAACTGGAACTAGAAAAATTCTTGTTATTAGCACTACTCCTTATTTAAGAGAGTGGCTAAACCAACATCCTTTAAATGACAATTCTGATGCTTATTTATGGTATAATTCTGGGAAAAATTCTTTTTTATCCTATGCAAGAATAGCCCATATATTAAAAGCTGCAGCTAGTAAGGCTGGAATAAAAAAAAGAGTCTATCTTCATTTACTAAGACATACAAGAGCAACAAGAATGGCTAATATGATGAGCGAAGCAGCAATGAAACAATATTTTGGATGGACTCAGAGTTCAAAGATGGCAAGTATTTATGTTCATATGTCTGGAAAAGATACTGATGATGCAATATTAAAAGCAAATGGAATTGAAATTAAAAAAGAAGAATTCAAACAATGTTTAAAACCTCTTAATTGTGAAGGTTGCAAAACAATAAATGAGGCTACAAACAGATTCTGCAAAGTATGTGGACTTCCATTAGTAAAAGAGGAAGCTCAAGAGATAATAAAAACAGATACAGAAAGAAAACAATATGATGAAATGATGATGAAAGCCTTAGCTGATCCAAGAATATTGGAGATTATTAAAGAGAAAATGAAAGGGATACAAAATTAAGGTTTTTTTAATCTTTTGTTTTATTTTCAACTAACAATGAGATATAAGCAATTAAGCCACTTAGTCCAATTAAAGCCCAACCTAAAAAAATGTAAGGTTTATTTTGAAGTATCATTTCTTGAGTTAGTTGATCTGTCCAAGTAAAATATAATAATTTTGACATTGTTCCAATCATTATTGCTGTTGTAAAAGAAAATATGCAGTAACCTAAAAAGGTTACAAGATGTGACCTATCAAAAAATTTACTTTTAAGTTTTATTACTCTAATAATTAAAGTTATAATCAGAAAAATAATACCAAGTACTATTGATAAATTATCAAATCTTATCATTTTTATCTTGAGGTAGCAAGTTTATATCCAAAAAATCCTGCTAGAAATCCTCCTATAACTGAGAATAATAATTTATATTGATAATCGTTGGGAAGTATCATATTTATAAATATAAAACCACCAAAAAAACCTACTATTGAATATAAAAATTTCCTTTCTTGTCTATTCATAATATTCTAATGAATATTTAATTTAAAAATCCTTGCAATAATGACTAATTCTCTTTATCTTCATATAAAAACATGAGTATAGGCAATACTTCTTTATTCATCTTCATCCTCTTTAATGTCTTTTCAAGTTCTTCGGATGACCGATGATAAATCATCTGATATGAAAAAGATGAGCGTTTTTCTTTTAATTTTGTAAATTCATTAAGAATTTCATTTTTCAATCTTATTGTATTCCAAGCCCTATTATTTTCATTATAACAGATTTTTCCATCTATATTAATTATTGTCTTAGGGATTAGAGGTTTTCTTTCCATGTTCAGAGTATCACCCCTAATAGCTATGATTTAAAATATATGAAATAATATAGTATATAAGTTAATAGCACTACTTCAGTAGTTCTATCCAAAGGTTTAAAAATACCATTTTTCTGCTTAGATTATCCCTGCGGGAAAATGAGTTCTGTGATAATTTAAATGGAAAACGAAGCAAAATTACTAGGGCTAAATAGCTATGAATTCAGGGCATATCAAGCCTTGATTAGGTTAGGGAAAGCCACAGCACAAAAGATAAGCAAACTAAGTAGTGTTCCATCCAGTAGAATATATGATATATTATCTTCTCTTGAATCAAAGGGATATATTAAAACAATAAATGATAGGGTAAAGTATTTTATTGCCTCTGATCCTAAAGAAGTCATAAAATTTATTCAAAACAAAAAGAAAGAACTAGATAATCTTGAGGTTGAATTTGGAAGGCTTGAACAGATTTATGATATTCAGGAAGAAGAACCTATACTCATTGTAAAAGGAAACAGAAATTTTCATAGACTTCTAAAGGAAAAACCAGAAGCTAAAAAATATAGATATACAATAAAATATAATTCTGTTGTAAATCCTGAATGGGTAAAAGGATATAAAAATAAATTAAAGAAAAAAGTTGATATTAAAAATCTAGTAAGATTTGATGAAAAAACCAGGAAAAATGTATTAAAATGGAAAGATGTTCTTCCTGAAATAAAGGCAATTGAAAATGAAGGAGTTTTGATGTCTTTAATTGATGATCATTATGTTATGATTGGATTAATTACTTCTAATTGTACCGTGGTAATAAAAAATGAAGCTTTTTGTAAGATCCTAAAAAAAATGTATCTTGCAACATATGAGAAAGCTGAGGTAATAAAATAAAATGCAAACACAAAAATTTAAACTAAAACAACTGAATCAAAATATTTCTTGGAGTAAATTAAATGCAGTTTCAAAGGTTTATTTATTAGGAATTTATAGAGATATTTTAGCAAATGAGCAAATAAAAAAATGTCAGCTATTAAATGATAGAGATGTTTATTTTAAAGATTCAAATATGACTCTCCAAGGAACTTCTATCTCAGGGCTAAGTTCCCCATCTATTTTAGATAAACCTATTATTTTTGATAAAAATAATTCAGTTGAACAAAATTTAGATGATTTTACTACAATTTTAGCAGAGTGTTATTTAAAAAATATGAAAGAAGATCTAAAAGTTTTCAAAAAAGCTTTTCCAGATGATCTCGAGCAGTTTAGAAAAATAGGCACTTACTGGGTCGGTCATATAAGTGCTAAAATGTTAGGCTTAATTTTTAAACTTGATATTGATATGGATAAAATAGACCCAAAAATATATGGAATTAATGTTCCATTTTATCAATTAATGAATAACTCTAAATATAATAAATTGAAAAAACAATATTTAGAAAAAACTGATAATCATTCAATTAAATTAATAACCAAAAAAAGTTTTATTTTATCAGATTCAACCGGAGCAAGAGGAATTGTAAATGATGTTAATTCAAAAGAAATGAATAGAATAAGAATCCTGGTTCCTTCAAATATCAATAACATACTTTTGTTTATTTCTAAATTAACTGTTAAGAAAATTAATCTTTTAAAGAGTAAATATAAAGAAACTGAAAAATTAAATCTGAGATCATTGGCTTTAATCTGTAGTGATACAGATTCTCCTGATGGAATTTATAGAGAACTTGGATGGCACCCAATTGAAGGTTATCCTTTAACTCCTGGTTGCTTTATTCTAGGGTCAACTGGTTCACTAGATTTATATTGTTTGCAAGCAAAATATATCTATAGATTATCTCTAGCTGCACAAGAAGAAATGAAAAATAGTATAACAAGCAACATAAAAGGAAAATATACTCCGGTAGTCTGGTTTGGAGCATTAAGCCTTCATGCCTTAACAGAACATAAAATAGTTGATACTAAAAAATTATCTGAATTAAGATATGATGGAGACTTTGATCCTAAAAAAGAATTCTTACACTGGTTAAATAAAGAAGGAAAAGAATATCTTAGAGGAGGATTAAAATGAGTAGACAGGAATATTGGAATTGTAACACTGCATGCACTAAACGATTTTCAGAAACCTTTCCAAGAAGTATATTACCAAGAATATCTTTAGGTATGATTTTAGATTTAGGATGTTCATCAGGACAAACTACCCAACATATCGCAGATATTTATCCAGATTCAGCTGTAATTGGAATTGATATTAATTATAAAAAAATAAAAGAAGCAAGAGAAATAAATACAAATCCAAACATAGAATTTTTATTAGCTGATGGATACCAAATGCCTTTCTCAAATTTAACATTTGATGCGGCTTTTTGCATGAATAATTTAAATCAAGCTATAGGGTGTGAAATGATTTCAAAAGAAAGAATCGTTGAAATAGCTAATGAAATTGCAAGAGTAATAAAACCAAGAGGCTACCTAATGTTCTCAGGACAAGATAAATCAATTATGCAAAAGATGCATTCTGGTTTTGAAATGAGATATTATTACTTTGATAGTAGTCCTCAACCTTCTCAAACTTTATTTGAGGCATTAAATAATAAAACAAGAAGAAGATTAAGAAAGAAATCTTTTAAAGCCGAGGTGGTTTTAAAATGAAAATTTTAGTAATAGGCGATTTACATGGAGAATTTCCTGAAAATGTTAAAGAGGTAATAAACAAAGAAAAAATAGATTTAATTCTATCTACAGGAGATTTTGCTAATTTCGATAATTATAGAAAAATAAAGTTTGAAAAAATGGATAAGACAAAATTCTCCAATAAAGTAAAAGATAGTGTAAATAATGAAGATTACAATAAGATGATTAATGAAATTATTAAATCAATGGAAAAACCTCTAGATGCTTTGGATTCTTTTAATATTCCAGTTTATACAATCTATGGAAATCTCGACTATACAAATTATGAAGTAAACAAACATAAAATAAGGACAAACAGCTTAAACAGAATTGTTAAGAAATCTAAGAATATTAAATTATTTCGGGAGGGGTATGTTGACCTAGGTAGTCTTCAGATTTTATTATTTTCTGGGTATAGAAAGAATGCTCTAAAGTATGCTCCTAAGAAAACTAAAAAAGTTGATAGATTAAATAAAGGGTGGAGAGACAGGCTGAATAAAATATTTTCACAAATAAAACCAGATAAACCTGTTTTATTCTTATTCCACGATCCTCCAAAAGATACTAAATTAGATTTAATCAATAATCCAACCAGTCCAATGAATGGTAAGCATGTTGGAGATGAGATCAATAGAGAATTTATAGAAAAATATCAGCCTCAAATTGCTGTTTGTGGACACATGCATGAAACACAAGGAACTGACAAAATCGGAAAATCTCTAATAATCAATGCAGGTTATGGCAGAGCAGGTCAATTCTTAATTTTAGATATAAATGGAAATGATGTTAAATATGATTTGAGGAAATAAAATGGTAAAAACAAATTTAGTTTTATTAACAGGACTTCCAGCAGGAGGAAAAAGCACAGTTGCACAAAGATTAGTTAGTGAATATGGTTTTGCAGTTTTATCTACAGATGATTTAAGACAATCGTTATTTCAACAAACTTATGAGGAACTAGCAAAAGATGGAAAAAGAAAAGATGAAGTGATAAGAAAAATTATTGATTATTCAAAATTTCAAATTTTAAGTGCAGGTTGCGATCTAGTTATTGACTCCACTGCACCAACTGAAAAATTTAGAAGAAGAATGCTAGAATTACCTGAATATCTTGAACAGGCAGTTAAAAAATCCGTTTTATATCTAAGGAGTGAAGAACAAACAAGACATTCAAGACACATGGCTCGTGGTGGTTCAGAGGTTTCTTTAAAGACTATTCAAGGGTTTTGGAAGGAGCCACAAGATGGATTTTGCGGGGCAAGTTTGTATTCAATTGAGAATAATGGAAATCAAGATCAATTGTTTAAAGAAGTTGCTAAGTTTTATGAGTGGTTGAAAAGATAGTATAAGTTAAGATTATAAGTAAGAATTTCTTAGTCATATTGGTGTATTATCTCCATAATTTTGTCAATACTAATTGGTTTATATCTAGTTTGTTCTGTACTTACATTTATTCTCTTATTTTCCCTATCAACAAAAATCCCCTTATTATGTGTATGACCAAATATTGCCCAACTTTTCCAATCATTAGGAATTTCATAAGGTCTATGGACAAGATAAAAACTTTCACCTTTATATTTTAATATAAAATGATGTCTTCCTTTGATATATTTGTCGTGATTTCCTTTTATGAATATTTTTTTACCATTAAGGGCATTAATAAGTTTACCAACTCTGCTTCTATTTTTTCTACAAAAACAAAAATCTCCTAAAAAATATACAATATCATTTTTTCCAACAGTTTTATTCCAATTACTAATAAGCACTCTGTTCATTGTTTGTACATTTTTAAAAGGTCGGTTACAATATTTGATAATATTTGTATGATCTAAATGCAAATCAGAAGTTAAAAATATTTTAGACTCTGTCCCGAATAATCTTTTTAGGAAATTAAACATTTTATTAGTGAAGAATTCATTTAGTTTTTTCTTTAGAATATTCTTTTTCTGTATCTTCTACTTCTTTCTTTAGCTGTTGAATTGTCTTTTCAAATTCATCTATTCTATAATACAACGTATGGATATTTACTTTCATTCTTTCTTTTTCACTTGCTAATTTATAAAACATGCTCCTTAGATACCTCATATTGTTTAGTTTCTCTGTTCCTTCTTTCAATTGCTTTCTGAACACATTTATTTTATCTTCAGATTCCATTATAACTCTTGGGAAATATTCTAATTCTCTAAGCACAATAGAAACTTGTTCATTATATTTTTTCTTAGTGTTTTTTATACCTTCTTCAATTTCACTAATTCTATCTAAAATTCTCTTAAAACTTGATTTTGTAGCATATTCAGGATATTTATCCAAATAATCTCGCATAGCAATATTAACATCATCCACATCCTTATTCTTAATTTTAATAGTTGTTGCTTTTTTTCCTTTCTGTGATGTTTGCATCATTTCTTTTTCAAAATTAGTTTCTTTATTCAATAAATTTCCTAGAGATTCATATAACTTGACTTTTTCTTCTTCGTCAGCAACCATATTATCCTTAAACTTTTTTGCATCTGCCTTTGCATATTTTAGTTTATGGTTCATCTCATATAGATGCTTGACATTACTCTTAACTTTCTCGTGAGCGTAATCTAATGCCTTTTGATATTCATCCTTTATAGCAATTGCATCTTGTTTTCCAGTTACATCTACCATTTTATTTAAAATACTCCCTATCTTTTAAGTTCTTTGGTTTAATTTCAGCTTCAAAATATTTTACCATTTTCTTAATTGCATCTTGTTTTGTTTTTAATCGATTTGTAAGTTTATATATCTCTACAATTCTGTCTTCTTCCTCGTCTAAGTCTATTTGTATTTTTGTCATCTTGTATCATTATGATATATGGCAATACATGGTAGTATATAAATGTTTCGTTTTGATAAAAAGAAACTTTTATTATGTTCTAATTAATTATAAATAACTGAATGAAAATATCAATAATTCAAGGAGACATAACAAAAGTAAAAGCAGATGCAATTGTAAATGCTGCTCATCATACACTTATGGGTGGTGGAGGTGTTGATGGGGCAATTCATAAAAATGCAGGAAGTGAGTTAATTGAAGAATGTATCAAGTTAAGAAATGAAGAATTTCCACATGGACTTAATACAGGAGAAGCAGTCGCAACTAAATCTTATGGAATAAATCAAGCAAAGATATTAATCCATACTGTTGGACCTAGATATTATTCAGATGACTTAAATAAACTAAAAGATTGTTATATTAATTCATTAAAAATTGCAGAAGAAAATGATTGCAAATCCATAGCTTTTCCTGCAATTGCAACAGGTGCTTATGGTACTCCAATAGAAAAATCAGCTGAAATTGTTAAAGAGGTTTTAAGTAATTACAATTCTAAAATAATTGAGGAAGTTATTTTAGTTCTTTTTACTGAAGAAGATAAAGAGGTTTATAATAAAATATTTACCATATAACTAGAGACTGTCCACTAGGATAAAAACTTAAAAGTAAATGTTCTTTAAAGAAATATGGCTATTTGCCAATTAGCCAAGGATTCCAAACAAGAAGTATTGCAACAGAAACAGCAGTCAATAAACAACTCCAGACAGCAGTTGTAAACTGATCTACATCTTGAGCACTTCTGAAAAATATGATAAAGCTAACTACTACAACAATTACAAGTATAATACTTAATATGCCTTTGATTTTCATATTTATTTTAAGATCTTGAACTTTTTATATTTTTGTTTAATTCTTTTTCTCTCTTTCTATTATTTGATAATTTATTTTATCAATAACTTGTAGATATTCATCTAATCTTTGTAGTTCAAAATTTTTATACTCTTTTTTGTTCAAGATGTATCCTTTTCTATAATCTCTAAAATCAAATTTTATTCTTTTTACTAGGCCATTTAGATCTTCTTCTTGGAATTCTACAAGTTTCAAATGTTGTAAGAATCTTAGGACAATTTCTAAACTAATTTTTTTGCTAAAATAATGTTTATAGTCTTTCCAATCAAAATAGATATGATGAAATATAGAATACAATAAAGTTACAATTAGGGAAAATATCATTATCTGAATATAATTGCCAAACTGAGGGAAAATAAGCATCCATTCAAGAGACAGAAAAACTTGGACTAATGCTGCTACCAATACTATAAACCCTGAAAACATTAAAATAGATGTATTAAATGTAAATCTTCTTCCCTCAACATTTTTAGAATACTCTTGATTAAGTAATTCTAATTCTGTTTTAAAATACTCTATAATATTATCTAATTTTTTTAACATATTAATTAAAAAATTCTTTTGTTTCTTCTACTAATTTAATTATTACAAAGTAGCTGTAGAATAATAAACAGATTATCAAAACAAATCCAATAAAAATCTGATATCCTATTGTTGCAGTTTCAAAAGTATGCTGTATTGAAGCAAATAACAGAATATAAGTTAGTGTAGGAACCCCGATTAAGACGAAGAGCCATTTAATTGCTAATTGAAACCAGTTTTCAGCCATTTCATTTTTCCAGTTATTTTATATAAAAAGTTAATAGGCTGGAACTATATCAATTTTTCTATTAGACACTTAAATTTTTATATGTGGCTTTTATTAGATTTATATAAGAAAATGACAACATATTCCCACTCAAGAATTTCAACTTATGAAAACTGTCCTTATCAATATAAGCTAAGATATGTCGATAAGATAGAGCCTGAGATTGCAGAAACTATTGAAATTTTTATGGGTAAAAGAGTTCATGAAACTCTAGAAAAATTATACAAGGATAAAAAGTTCAAAAAACTTGTTTCTAAAGCAACATTGCTAAAATTCTATAAAGATAATTGGGAGAAAGAGTATTCTGATGATATTTTAGTTGTTAAAGAAGGTTTGACAGGAGAAAACTATCGTAAGATGGGCATTAAGTTTATTGAGGATTACTATAACAAATACAAACCATTTGATCAATTAACAATATTGGGACTAGAGACACAAGATAGAATGACCTTGAAGGATGGAAACCAGTGGCACGTAAGAATAGATAAATTTGCTTGCGATAATAAAGGAAATTATTATGTTTGTGATTACAAGACTAATGCTTCTATGAAAGATCAAGAAGAAGCTGATGCCGATAGGCAACTTGCAATGTATTCTATATGGGTAAAAGACAAATTCAAGGATGCTAAATCTGTAAAACTTGTTTGGCATATGCTCGCATTTAATAAAGAAGCAATTTCAGAAAGAAGCGAAGAGCAATTAGAAAAATTGCAGGACGAAACTATTGCTCAAATAAAACAAATTGAAAGAGCCGAGAAAGAAAAAGATTTTCCAACTCATATTACAGCACTATGCAACTATTGCGGTTTTAAATCTCAATGTCCTTCTTTTAAACATCAAATAGAGGTAGAAGCAAAAGAAGATATTAAAGAATTTAAAGAGGATGATGGAGTTAAATTAGTTGATGAATTTTCAGAGGTTAAATTAAAGAAAAAAGAAATTGAAGAAAAAGAAGAAAAGCTTAAATCAGATTTGATAGAATTTGCCAAGCAAAAGGGAATAGACATTGTTTATGGAAGTAATATGAAAGCAGGTGTTAAAGAATTTGATAAGATTGTAATGCCTGAAGATCCGGAAGAAAAAGAAAAATTCATTAAATTAATGAAAGATAAAGGAATCTATGAGGAGTGTTCAATGATATGTTATCCTAAATTAAATAGTAAGGTTCTCAAGGGAGATATAGATAAAGAAATTAAAAACAAAGTTCAGATTGAAAAAGATTTTAGGATAAGTCTGAGCAAAAGGAAGGATGTTGAGGAGGAATAAAATGATAAAAATTATAGTAAATGGTTTGCCTCCAAAAAAAGATGGAGCAAATTCTATGTGGAATAAGGATTTGGAGGCAGATAGATTAATTAGCTTGAGAAATGAAGCATTAAACAAGATAATTAATAAACCATTAAAAAAGAACCTTCAATTAAATCTTAAGATTTATTTAAAAATAAATAACAAATCTCAGGGGGATTTAGACAATTTTATTACAGGCATTTGTGATGGTTTAATGCGAGCACATGATAGAGCCGAAATAAGCCCAAAATTTAATGGGTTTCCCAAAATCAACCCTCAGTCTGTAAACTTCATTGAAGATGATTATAAAATTTTAAATATTAATGCTAAAAAGATTATAAACAGAAATCTAGAAAAGGAATATTATGAATTGGAAATTATTGAGATATAGATAAACTTAAAATCTAAAGAATTCTAGTAAAATTATGGCTTTAAATAAGAAACAAATGTCTGAAACTGAAATATGTACTAATTTTATTACTCCTGCACTTGAAAAGTCAAGTTGGACTAAAAAGCAAGTAAGAATGAATGTATATTTTACTGATGGAAGAATAATAGTTGCAGGAAAAACTGTAAAAAGAGGAAGAAGAAACTTTGCAGATTATATTTTAGAATATAAGCCCAATGTTCCTTTAGCAGTAATAGAGGCAAAAGATAACAACTATTCTATGGGCGATGGCATGCAACAGGGTTTGGGATATGCAGAAAAACTGGATTTGCCTTTTGTTTTTAGTTCTAATGGCGATGGGTTTGTTTTTCATGACAGGGAAACAGGAAAAGAAACAAATTTGTCTTTAGATAATTTCCCCTCTCCAAAAGAATTATGGGAGAAATATAAAAAATATAAAGGAATTACAGAAAAGATTGAAGATACGGTGACATCTGATTATTTTTACGAGCCAGGATTCAAACAACCAAGATATTATCAAAGAATTGCAATTAATAGAACAATCGAAGCTGTTGCAAAAGGCATTAAAAGAGCGCTTCTTGTTATGGCGACAGGAACAGGAAAAACCTATGTAGCTTTTCAAACTATCTGGAGATTAAGAGAAGCAGGACTTGCAAAAAGAGTTTTATATCTGGCTGATAGAAATATTTTAATTGACCAACCAAAGAATAATGATCTAAAACCTTTATCTAAGGTTATAACTAAAATATCCAAAAGGAAAGCAGATCCAGCTTATGAAGTTTATCTTGCATTATATCAGGCTGTCTCAGGAGAAGAAGATATTAAAAATATCTATAAACAATTCTCTCCAGAGTTTTTTGATTTAATAATCGTTGATGAATGTCATAGGGGAAGTGCAAAAGCAGACTCTCAATGGAGA
Source organism: Nanobdellota archaeon (assembly GCA_030704765.1). Classification (GTDB taxonomy): domain Archaea; phylum Nanobdellota; class Nanobdellia; order Pacearchaeales; family GW2011-AR1; genus ARS1285. The sequence continues at coordinate 16,163 of JAUYDD010000011.1, forward strand.
GAAATTTTAGATTACTTTAAACCAGCAGTTCAAGTTGGTATGACTGCAACTCCTAAAGAAACTAAAGATACTTCAAATATAGATTATTTTGGAAAACCTCTTTATACTTATTCATTAAGAGAAGGAATCGAAGATGGTTTTCTTGCACCCTATAAGGTTGTAAAAGTTGCAATAGATAAAGATGTTCATGGATACAGACCAAAGAAAGGAGAAACAGATAAATTTGGACATGAGATACCTGACTTTGTTTATACAAATCGAGAGTTTGATAAAACTTTAGTCATTGATGAAAGAACAGAAGTCGTGGCTAAAAAGATTACAGAGTTCCTAAAGAATACTGATAGATTTTCTAAAACAATTGTTTTCTGTGTAGATATTGAACATGCAGAAAGAATGAGACAAGCATTAGTGAATGAAAATTCAGATTTATACAAAGAAAATTCAAAATATATTATGAGAATTACTGGAGATAACAATATTGGTAAAAAACAGTTAGGTAATTTTATTGATCCTGCTGAAAAATATCCAGTAATTGTAACAACTTCTAAACTGATGAACACTGGAGTTGATGCACAAACATGTAAATTGATAGTTTTAGATTCACCTATCCAATCAATGACAGAATTTAAACAAATTATTGGAAGAGGAACAAGAATTAAAGAAGATTATGGTAAACACTATTTCACAATTATGGATTTTAGAAATGTTACAAATAAGTTTGCTGATCCTGATTTTGACGGAGAGCCTGTTCAAATCTACACTATAAAAGATAATCAAGAAGTCAAAGAACAAGAAACAAAAGATCAAAAATTAGAAGATGGAGAAAGGATTCTCGTTTCTCCAAGTATTGCTTATTCTGAGGAAGAAGAGAAGGTAAGAAAGTTTTATGTCAGGGGTACAGAAGTTAATGTCATAAATGAAAGAGTTCAATACCATGATCCTCAAGGAAAACTTATAACAGAATCATTGACAGACTATACTAAAAAAAATGTTAACAAAGAATTTAGAAGTTTAAATGAATTTATCCAAAAATGGAATATAGTTGATCAAAAGAAAGTTATTATTGAAGAGCTTGAAAATCAAGGGCTTTTAATTGATGCTTTAAGGGAAGAAATTCCTAATGGAAAAGAATTTGATCCTTTTGATTTAATTGCTCATATTGCTTATGGGCAAAAACCTTTAACAAGAAGTCAAAGAGCATTAAAGGTTCAGAAAGACGCTTACTTCAATAAATATGGAGAAAAAGCAAGAAAAGTTATTGAAGTTCTCCTAACAAAGTATGAAGATGAAGGTATAGAAGAAATGGAGAACTCAGAAATCTTAAAAGTCTCTCCTATTAACAAATTAGGAAGACCATTAGAAATAATGAAACTCTTTGGGGGAGTTGTTGGTTATAAGAAGATGATTAAAGAGATTGAAGCGAGATTATATAAAAGTTAAATTGCGATTTTATTCTAATTTTCTTGGATTTGCCATCCCATTATACATTCTAGTATCTATGCCCTCTAAAATTGTTTCAATCTCCTGAGAGCTTAAAGCATGATATTGGGCTTTGAATTTCTGATTTACACAATCTTCTATTGTTTTATGATTTTCTATATCAAAAACAAAATTAAATAATTCAATCGGTTCTTGAGGTTCATCCAAATAATTTTTAAATACAATAGAACAATCTATTCCAAAAAACCTCTTATTATTCTTTTTCATTATTTCAATTAATTGATCAAATGTTAGAGATCTGCCATTAGTTCCTAAGATGAATTTGCCTTCTTCATAATAAAAAAAATTAAATTTAGGTTTGAATTCTAGTGAAATTATTTCTTTGGATCTAAGTACTATCCTATTCTTATCAGTATTCCAATTAACAAATCCATTATCAATTATTTTTTTCTTTTTTCCATCAAAATCATCTATTAATTGGGAAGGATCAAAACTAAATGAAATAAAATCTTGTTTGCCATGTTTTTCAACATGAGGAACCGCAAGAGTAAATCTAGTTTCAAGACCTATTTGAAAAATTGATTGCTCACCAATATTTTCTAAGTCCAATTTTATATGATTTTTCTCAACTTTATATCTAATTAACTTCAAAAGTAGTGGTTTATCATGTTTTAGTCTTCTAGTTTGTTCTTTCAATAGTTTTAATTGCTCTTTACTCTGCCTTACAGTTTTATAGGTGACTCCTGCAAGAATTAATGTTCCAATTGCAGTTGCAATTTGTGATCCTATTAAAAGATTATTTTCTAGAGTCATTTTAATAAGCTAAAAAACAATGGAACATATTTTAAAGCAATTCCTCCAACTTTTTTTATTAACTCTAGAGCATTTTCTCCACCTTCTTTTAAGGTATTAAATTTTTCAAGAATATCTAATAATTTCTTTTTTTTAGGTTCATCTAAATCTTCATCCTCTTCGATTAATTTTTTAAGAACATTAATTTGGGAATTATCTATAATTTGGGATACCTGAGAATTGTCTCCAGTCTGGGCTACTTGAACTTGGGAACTATTTGTGACATTAGTTTGATTATGGATAGTTTGAGTAGCCTTTTCAGTCTCATCAAAATATTCTCTTTTACCTAAAACAACTTCCATACCCTTATGAGATAGTTTTATCTCGTCATCAGAAATATGATGTTCATTAATAAATAAGGCACTCTTCCAAAGGATATAATCCTTTTTTACTAAATATTTTAATAGTTCTCGCAAGGTTTCCCCTTTTATTAAGGAGTCTTTTTCTAACCCTTTAAAATCAATTTCTCTGATTTCATTTAAATTAGTTAATATGACTTTCCCATAATCTAAACTTTCTGCTTTCATTTTTCAAAACTCTCCTTCAAAACAGCTACCATTAACTTCTCACTATTTCTTTGATTGTCTTTGACTTGCTTTTCCAGCTCATTACAATAACCCATTAACTTATCTACTTTTTCAACAATTCTTTTTTGTTCGTCGATTGAAGGAAGAGGAAACTCTAAATCTATTAAATCTCCCATTTTTAAATTTGGTTGTAATCCTGCCTTACCAAATCGTGATTTAAACTTATTCAAAACATAATTAGTCCTTAAAAAGAGATATAAATAATTAAAGTCAATTTTTTCTGTTTTTTTTATACTTGCAACTCTTTGGTTTAGCAAAGATAAATCATAACTTTCAGGGCAGATACATACTTTTAATCCTGCTGAAATATATGGACGAGTCAAAGAAATTATTATATCTCCCTTGTTTACTTTAAAATCCTCATATTTTTTTAAAAAACTTTCTGGCAAATAGTCCTCAGTCTCAATAAATTCTCCAACACCAACATTTGTTATTTTTATTGCCTTTACTCCTTTTTGATCGTTGAAATCATAACTATCAAAACTGTTCCCTGCAAAGACTTTTACAAGCTCTCCAAGTCTCACCCATTCCCAACCCTTCGGCAAGTCATAAGGAATCTCGTCTTCGGAAATAGGTTTAAGAGGTTTTTCTTTTCTTATTTTACCTTCTTTAACGAGTTTATCTTTTCCTGCTTTAATCTTCTTTAATAATTCAGATGCAGGTTCGTCTTTCGGATCTTGCTTGACTAATTTTCCTTGAACAGCTTCCAGTAGAATTTGCTGTTTTAATTTAACAATATAATTTTTGTTTTTATTATTAATAATATCTAATTCTGAAATATTATCTGAATTAGATTTTAGCAACTTGACAATTTCTTCTTGTTCTTTAGGTGATGGAAGAAAAATTTCTATTTCTAATAACTGTCTTTCATGAATTGCTTTTTGTGCTGTTCCTAAAGGAACTAATTTATCTACTTCTTTTTTAAACTGTGGACTTTTTAGATAATAAATTAAATATTCTGGATTAATATTAACAATATCAAACATAGGCATATTTTCAGTAACTAAACAACCATCTACTTCTTTTGGGCATATACCTATTCCGCCATTAAAAACTCCTTGTCTAATAAAAATTAAAGTGTTTGGGTGATTTTTTAAGTCTATAATAAATTGTCTCTTTCTCCCTATCTGAGAACCATGTTTTGTTCCCCTATATGAAACTTCACCAGTTTGTGAAATTGTTACTTGTTTGTAATTTTTATCTTCTACCCAATGAGTATTTCTATATTGATTTAGTACTTCTTTTAGTTTAACTTTTTTCCATTCAGCCATTTTTAATCCTCTCTAAACGTTTTTCATGAGTCATCTTTTTAAAAGATGTTCTATTTTTTTGTAAATATTGAGGATCTTCCTTTATTTTTTTTACAATCAAATTTATTAGTTCATTAGAATAAGTATTTGAGCCTGTTGTTTTGAAGCAATAATGATATTTGCTATTACCTCTGATTTTTTCTTTATACAGTATCGCTTGAAAATCATATTGATTAAAAATAATGTTCTTGTCGATTTGTTCTCTTGTTCTATTGATGCAATCTCCGCCTAAATAAGGATGGGTGCTAGCTGGATCTTTTGGAACTTCGATGAATATTCCTCTTGTTGTTCCCTCTTGTCCTGAAGATAAAACTATATCTGCATCTTTTGGATTCTTGACTAAAGCAACTTTATACTCGATTGAAATGCTATACTTTTTATCTTTTAAATTTGCTGAATTATCAATAATTTCCTTTTGTTTTTGTAAAAAGAAATTTATTATTTCTTTGTTGTACTTCTTTTTTAAAATAGTTGTATTAATATCTCCTAGGTCAAAAATTAAACTTAACATTGCGGGAGAAGTCTTTTTTATAATATCTATATCAAACCACTCCTTGAGTAGGTTAACATAATTTAAAACTCCTGCCTGAAAAAGTCCTGTGTAAATAATATCTAGTTCTTCAATAATTAAATGAGTTGCACTGTCTCTCAATTTTTCAATATCTTCTATATTCTTTCTTATAGGATCATTTTCATTTATGAATATTTTTCCAATAGAATCACGCAAACTTAAAGATCTTCTCTGGATTCCCCTACTTTTTTTGTAAAATATTGAAGAGGTATTTTTTTTATTTTCAATAATTTTAGCTTTCAGTAATAGTTCCCAAGCATTTGTAAAGAAAAAACAGAATGATTCTATTCTATATTTTATTGTAGGTTTATTGTATATTTCTAAACTTAGTAAAAAGGCATCTTGACTTTTTATTAAAAGCCTCTTCGTTAGCTTTTTCATCTTCACCACTCCCCTTTAATCTCTTTCAAAATATCACTTGTCCTCTTAATATTGACTTCAATCTTGCCTATAATTTCTTCCTTAGATAACTCCTTTTCTTCTTCGGGTTTAGTTGGATTATTTATATCTAGATTATAATTTTTCTTTTGAATGTCAGCTAAAGAAACCTTCCAACAATACTGCTTAAACTTAGGATCTTCTCTGTTATTCCACCACTCTTTCTCTAATTGGAACTCCTCGTGCCTTACTGGTTTTGTTTTGTTGTATATTTTATAACCTTCTGGCAATGGATGTTCAAAATACCAGACATCTTTAGTTCCTTTAGAGTTTTTTTCAAAAAATAAAAGATTTGTTCTTATTCCAGTATAGGGACTAAATACACCATTAGGCAATCTTACAATAGTATGCAAATTAAACTCTGTTAGAAGTTTTTCTTTTATTCTTGTTTTGATACCTTCTCCAAATAAAAATCCGTCGGGTAAAACTAAGCCACACTTTCCTCCATCTCTTAAAAGTTTTGTAATTAAAACTAAAAACAGATCTGCTGTTTCTCTTGTTCTAAATTCTGCTGGAAAATTATTTTCTATGCCATCTTCTTCTGCTCCACCAAAAGGAGGATTAGTTACAACCACATTAACCTTATCTTTATCAGTGTAATCAATTAATGGCCGAGATAGTGAATTATCTCTCTTAATACTAGGAACTTCTATATCATGCAGAATAAGATTAGTCATACAAAGAAGATGTGGAAGAGGCTTCTTTTCAATTCCCCTTAATGTTTTTTCTAACACCTTTTGATCTTCAGTTGTCTTAACATTCTTTTTTAAGTGGTTTAATGTAGAAATTAAAAACCCTCCAGTTCCGCATGCAGGATCTAAAACAATATCTCCGAGCTTTGGATTAACCATATCAACTATAAACTGAGTTACAGGACGAGGAGTATAGAATTCACCAGCACTACCTGCATTCTGCAATTCTTTTAAAATTGTTTCATAAATGTCATTAAATTGATGTCTGTCTTCAGCAGTTGTAAAATCAAGCTCATTTATCTTATTAACTACCTGTCTTACTAAGATACCATTTTTCATATAGTTGTATGCGTCTTCAAAAACTTGTTTTATAATATAACCCCTCTGATCACTTTTCTCATCCAGTTTTAAACTTTTTAGAGTCTTAAACAAATTATTATTAACAAAATCAAGTAGTTCTTCTCCAGTCATTCCTTCAGGATTTACTGCCCAGTTTCTCCATCTTATTTTTTCGGGCAAGGGAGACTTATATTTATCATCTTCTGCTTCTCTTTCTTCTTCCATTGCATCAAAAACTTTTAAGAATATCATCCAAACCATTTGAGAAATTCTTTGAGCATCACCATCTACACCTGCGTCTTTTCTCATTATGTCTCTTACAGATTTTATTATATTGCTTAAGGTCATCTTTTTCCTCAAGTTTCCTAATAAATCCTACTATAAAAAGACTGCTCTAATAAAAAGTCACTTCTATTTTACATGCTTATTATTGTTGGTGACTTTTTTTTATTTTAAGGCTATTTTATATTATATAAACTAGATAAAATAGCTAAAAAGCTAAGTGACTTTTTTACTGTTTTTTATAAGCTTTCTTAAAATATTGAATAGATACCTTGATTCAGTCGTTTTACCTAGCTTAGAATATTTTGAAGCAATTTTTCTATCAGTTACAACAAAAAACCAGTTATTTTCATACTCTTTATTTAATCCATTTATCTTTTCTAATAAAAGTTTCTTATGATGTGTTAATGCTATTCCTGTTTCAACTTCAATTGCATATTTTTTCTTATTTATTTCAAAAACTAAATCCGGTTTTACAGTTTGATAGATTTCAACTTTAATTTTATTCTTTTCCAAAAATCTTTTTATATCCTGAACTAAAAAGAAATGAGGAATTCCTTCATTTGATCTTGGTCTTAAAATATATTTTTCTTTTTTGTTTGATAAAATACTTTTATGCTCTGAGATTTTATATCCTAATTTTAACAAATAATCCCTTTCATCTTTGCTTATATTATTGTATTTGAAAAAACCAATACTAGTATCTACATTAATTGTAATATTTTTTCCATTCTTAACTATTGTAGGTTTTGATTTTTCTTTATCTTTATCTAGATTTAATTCATCAGGATTAGTTGTAATTAGCTTATGTTCTTCAGGGGATGCAATAACTTTTATTTTACTATGATCGTCTTCCATAATTAAAAGTCCTTCTCCAACAGCAGCTGTTAAAAGATGCTGTCTTTCAGACTGGCTTAGATTAAAAGTCTTGCAGATATTATCAATTACCGCTGGCTTTTGCCTCATTAACATTGTATAGGCTGAATTTGCTAGAATTGATTTTCCTGCTTGACTTGCAAACAATCCTTCAACTTCCTGATTAATTAAAAGTAAGCCCATGTTGAATTTTCTACAAGTCTTAACTATCTCAAAGATATAACCAGCGTCTTCTGTTCTTGAAAGTAATGACCATGATTCGTCAATCAAAAGAAGTTTTCTATCTAAATTAGACCTCATTTTCATATAAACATAATCCAAAACTAAAAACATAATTGCAGGCTTTACTTGTTTTGGCAAATTTCCAATATCAAAACAAACAAACCGATTATCAAAATCAATGTTTGTATGTTTATTCATAAAACTAAAAACTCCATCAACATACATCTCGAGTCTATTAGTTAGGCTTTGTAATGTTGGTCTTTCTATTTGTACTGCTTTCTTTTCCATAGCCCTTAGAACTTTCAGTAAATCTCCTAATATTGGGGGAGTATTGTTCCAGGTACTAGGGTCTTTATTTATGCCTTTATCTTTATAGGCTTGAGAAATTGCCTTATCAATTATAGATTTTTGAGGATCTGTTAATTTTCCTAGCATTACTTGCATTAAATCCATCAAAGCAAGTCTTTTTTCAGCATAATCATGCCCCATTAAATCAAATGGATTAATCATTGTATCAGAATCTCTTGAAAGGTCTATTCTTTGACCATTGAACTTATCAACTAAACCCCTATACTCTCCTTGTGGATCAATAACCATAACCTTTGTTCCATTAAGTAAATATCTTGTAATAAGTAGCTTGCAAAAATAAGACTTTCCTCCTCCAGATTGTGCCAGAACAAGCCCATTTGGGTTTGGGAGCTTGAAAATGTCTTTTATTATAGGGATGTTGTTCTTATTTAGTCCCAACCAAATTCCACTATTATCAACTTGTAAAAATTGACTCGTAAATGGAAAGAAAGCTGAAAGAGCATCTGTTGTAATGTTTCTATTAATATTTAATTCATCAACCCCCAAGGGAGCTGTAGCCTTAAATCCTTGAAGCATTCTTAATCTAGCTGTTCTTGGAAGAATCATTAGACTATTTAATTCAGATTCTATTTTTTTAGTAAGTAAATCCAGTTCTTTTATTGAATCTGCTTTGCAATTAATGTATAAGCTTACATTAAACAGCCTTTCTTCTCCTTTTTGTAAGTTTTCTAAAGTCCCTCTTGTATCTTGATATTGAATTTCTAAAGAAGGATTAAATATGCCTTTCATTTTCATAGCATAGAGATCTGCCTGTTGTTTTTGAAGTTCTCTTGTTAAATCTACAAGCATATTTTCTATAGGATAGGGTTTGATATAAATGCTTAAATCAAAATCTGCGAGAGAACTAACAATTTTATCTAAAAATCCGGGTTCAACATTTCTAGGATAACCATTTGCATAAATTGTTCTATAAAATTTCTGATTAACCTTTATTTTTCTCCCTTCTTTTGACTTTTTATCCTCTTCTAAATTATAAATTTCTAAATGATCTGAGTTATTTTCTATATTTTCAGGAGACATTGCATCCCTTATATCTTTTCCTTTGCCATCTCCTGAAAAATGATTTATTAAAAGTTTTTTTAATTCTATTGAATTAAGCCGGTCTACTTTCATATTTAATGCATGCAATCTTTCAATACAAATTTCAGTTTGAATTTCAATATCTCCGGATTCAGGGATAATAATATAGAAAACTCTGTTCATTATCTTTTTTGTTGAAATCACATCTTCGAGATGTTTTTTATAGCTCTCAAAAATATTCATGAAATTTTCATCTTGTATCTTTGATTTAAGAGTATCTAGATAACTATCGAGCTTTATGCTTTCGGTTTTCATTAAAATCTGAGTTGGAAAATCCAGAGAGTTAAGAAACCTTTGAAATGAAAACATAATAGCTTCTCTTTCATTCTTTGGCTTTATGCTAAAATTAATAGGCTGAATTTTTAAAACAGAAACTTTTTTATTGTTTGATAAAACTATAAGATCTTTATCTATATCTTTAACTCCTATGAATTTTTTAAGTTTATAATCTCCTTTGGATAATTTTCTATATTTTAAATAAATCCTATAATTTTTAATTAATGTGTCAAGATTTAGAAACATAAAACATATCCCTAGTCCTGAGGATAAAAACATGAGTGTAAATTTTATGTAACTATTGGATATATTCTTAAAAAATAATAAAGCTAAGATTCCAAATACAAATCCATAGGATAATTGTTTAAAGGTCAAACCAAACATTATTTTTTCTTTATACTCTAATTGTTGTGGAATTTGGTAGCTCATATAAAATATTTTCCAACTGCCATGGCTATTCCTGCTGTTTTTTCTCCTGTCTTAACTGCAGATTTTAAAGCTGAAAATATAATAAAATAAAACATAAGAAAATTGACAATGCCAAAAGCAGTAATCATGACTAAAATCTTAAAGTTTTGAAATACAGGTATATCAATTAATTTTGAACATACTAATAGTATTAATGAATCAAAGAATGTTATGAAAATGCAAGTTCCAAGAAAATTAAGAATAAGTTTCCCATAATTATTAATAGGGGGTATGAAATAAAGAAATATTCCTATTGGAAGAAAAACAACTCCTCCTGCAACTATAATATATCTAAATGTAAGCATTATTACAGTTAGGATTAAAGTTATAACATAGAGAAAAGCAAAAAAGAACTGCAAGCCTATGTTTACAATATTATCTGCTGTAATTAAAAAGAATTTTTGATCAACTAAACTAATAACTCCTGCAGTCAATAAACTATTAACATCAATGACCGCTGAATAAATAAAGTATGAAGCCTGAACTAAAACAATCATAACAAAAATGTTTCTGAACCACTCTTTTGCTTTTGTTCTTTTTGCAGCATCATAACCTGAAATCATAAAGTTAAATCCTGAATATAACATTAAGAGTCCATAAAATATAGAAAGAACATAAAGAATAATTGCCCAGAGTGAAACAAACATCTCTAGTTTTATTGGCTCGGTCATTAGAGCCTTTGTTAATGTAAGTAATGGTTGGATGGGTGAGTTAAGAATATTTATGAAAAAATCATATAACTTTTGAGGAAGGCAAGCTGACAGATTTAAAAGACCACATTCTTCTTCTGCACTTACTAATGGAATTAAAAATAAAGGTAATCCAAACAAAGCTTTCTTCATATTATTCCTCCAAAACACTTTCTTAATGCAACATAAAAGAAATAGTTCAGAATTCCAAATATTGAAAGACTCCAGATAGTGTTTGTTTTTTCTTTATCTTCTACAAAGATTATTTTTTCAGAATGATAATCACTTACATCTGCAGAGACTTTATTATTCTGCAAATTAGCAATAAAACTTGAATTTCCTTTTGCTATCTTGCTTTGATTTCCATAGCTTAGACTTACTGAAATATTATTTGGATAAACATAAACTTGTATTGTTTCATTTGGATCATAGGTTAATTTATCAGTCTCCACATAAATAGAAATATTTGAATTTTCAGAAGTACAATTTTTATCAATTACCTTAAAAAAATCAAATGCTTTTATCTTGCAATTATTTGTATTTTTTACAATTAAGTCGTTCCCATTTTTTAATAGGTTATTCGATGTTTCCTGATTATAATCATAAGCCCTTAAAGTATAAACATAATAAGGCTCTTTTGAATAATTAATATTATAAGTAAATTTATTGTACTTAAAATAAGAATCATTAAAAATAAGATAAAATGAATCTGAGTAATTGGGTCTTATTCTGTTTGTTCCACCATAAGAATCTATTGTTTTAATATCTCCAGTTAAATTATTTGAATAATGTTTTACTTTAAGAGTATCTTCTATACTTATGCTATCTTGCTGAATTTCATTATAATTAAAACTGCATCGATAGGAATAAACGCATTTTCCATTTCTTCTGTAAGCACAATATTTCTCCCACTTATAATGATCTATATTAAATCCTACATTTATTCGATATTGTGCTTTTATTTCAGAGTCTGAATTAATGTTTACTTCAACTAACTTTCCACTTCCATGGTAGATATTATTTACATAAATTCTATTTTCAGAGTAATTTTGAATTAAAGTATAAATTCTCTTGCAATCTCCTTGGTTATTTTGAGGATAATAAGATGAATAATAATTTTGAGGGGTATTTGTTTTATAATTAAATGCTGAAAGAACCTTTGTCTTGTCAGGAACATATAAATTATCATTATAAATAATAGAAGGCATTGATGTAAAAATACTAAGCCAAGCATCTCTTACAAACTGTCCATTATAGGTTTTAACTCCTGTTGGAGGATTTATTATTTTAATATTAGTATTTCTTTGAAAAATATAATCCTGATCTGGAAAGAACTTATTTTTATAATCTAAGTTTGAAACAAGAATATCTTTTTCTTGTAAAGTTAAGTTAGAATTAATTATATTTATACAGGTATTATAATTAGCAGAAGAAACAGAATTACAATCTAAAGAAAAAATAAAAGGGGTTTGCACTAAGAATATCAGTGCAAACACCCAAAATAAAAAATATTTTGTCATGCTAACCCACAATAAAGTTAACTACCAATGGAGCTGCCCAGATTATGATCAGTCCTATGATAACATACATGCCAATGTTCTTTGCCTGTTCTCTTTTTCCAGGATTTCCAGCAGAAGTTATAAAGCCGATTCCTGCAAATAAGAGAACAACTACTGCAATAGCTGTTGACAGATATTTAGCCATATTATAGATCTTCATTACAGGCGTAAGTATCTGATCAAACGTTGCCTTATCCTGTGTAGATATTGGCTGATTAAAGTCAACAGCTAAAACAAACTGGATAGCAATTACTGTTACAAAGAATACTAAACCAAGCAGTGCTAGATGTTTTTGTTTCATTTTTTCCTCCTGAATTTAATTGAGCCAGAGTCTTTATTTTCCAATTTCCTAAATTCTCTTATTTTCTCAAAATACTTTTTCTTGTGTTTCCACTTAAGAAACTGAAAACAAGACTCACAGACTTCTCCTTCATTTATTTCGCTTTTGCAAACAATACAATTTTTCATGGAAGGTTGATTTAGAACATGCTTAAATAGGGCTAGGTTAAAACTTGTGTACACAATTGTGTACACAAATAGGTACACAATCATTATCCTTTGAATATTTAAGAAAAGATTTTATGAATCTTTTATGGAAAACAAAAATTCAATACAGAATACTGATGATAAAAACTATAGACAGAATCAAGAAAAAAGAATTGAGTTGCCTCAGTGGATTCAAATTTTAAAGAAATCTTTGGAGGAATCAAAAAATGATGCAAGTAAATAAAGTGCATCAAATAGAGGTTTTAGAAGGCTTGAAAGAACTACCTGATAATTCTATTGATTGCATTGTTACAAGTCCGCCTTATTGGAATTTAAGAGATTATAATGTCAAAGACCAGATAGGCTTGGAAAAAGATCCAGAAGATTTTGTTAATAAAATAGTTGAAATAATGAAGGAATGTAAAAGGGTTATAAAACCTACTGGAACAATCTGGTTAAACTTAGGAGACTCTTATTTTAAAAGTAATAGTAATAATTGCAAATCTAACTGGTTACAACAAAAACAAAGATTGCTAATTCCATTTAGAATAGCAATAAAATGCCAAAATGAATTGGGACTAATATTAAGAAATGATATTACTTGGGTTAAGCAGTTATGGAATTGTAAAACTAAAGAATCTTTTGGATCTTCAATGCCGACAGGGGTTAAAGACAGATTAAATACAACGTCTGAATCACTTTTCTTTTTTGTTAAGTCTAATAAATATTATTTTAATTTAGATAATATAAGGATACCTTATCGAGATAAAAAAATAACAAATTCTCAAGGCAAAAATCCAGGTGATTGCATAATGTTTCCATTAGAACCTAGCAGAGAAAAGCATATTGCAATGTTTCCTAAAACTCTCCCAGAATTTTGTATTAAAGCGGGCTGTCCTAAACAAATATGCAAAAAATGCAGTACTCCTAAATTAATAATAAAAAAGTCAGATAGCCCATATTCTTTTAATATTAGAGTAAGAGATGTTAAAAATGGAAGAATTAAAAGTTTAGATAGAAAAGCTTCACTAAAAGAAACTAAAGATTATAATGAAAAAAACTATGTCTCTAAAAAAGAAGATCAAATTATTTTAAGCTGCAATTGCAAAGCAGGATTTAATTCAGGTATTGTTTTAGACCCTTTCATGGGTTCTGGAACTACTGCTATTGTAGCCAAAAAACTCGGTATGAATTTTATTGGTTTTGATTTGAATAAAAATTATATCAAAATAGCTAATAGGAGGATTTCTCAAATTGGCAATTGAAACTGAAACAAAATCTAGAGGATTATATTCTTTATTATTAAGAAGATTGGAAGAAGCAAGAAGAAAATGCAATAAAGAAACAATTCCGTTTCCAAATGTTTTTTCTAAAATTTGCAGTAATTTTTCTATAACTAAAAAAGAGTGCTGGGAGCTGTTATATTTTGTAAGAGAAATGGGCTTGATTGAGATTGTTCCTTATCATGGGGTGAGAATAGTTGATTTAAAGGAGGTTAAAAAATGATAAATTTTTTCAAATCATTATTTAGGAGAAATTTTATTCCCTCAAAAATAGATTTATATACTTTATTATTCTTAGTTTAAGATGAAGAAATATCTTTCATTTGGGATTGTAGGATTTATTTTAAGTTTAATTTTAGCCTATTTTGGTTATTCATTAGGCAATAAACCAAATGACATTCTATTCCCATTTTACCAAGTTTTACTATTTGCAATGTTATTATATTTCATTCCATTGCTATTAGTAGGATTGTTTTTAGATATGTCAAAAAAGAGAAAAATTTTCAAGATATTAGCTATAATAATCTTAATTCTTGTGGCATTAATAACAGCTTTTTTAGTTCTTTTGAGTTTTTCTTTTAAATTTATTTCCTGATTATTTTATTTACTACTGATTCTTAATAAATTTTTTTGCAATAGATTTATATCTAACTACTATGTCTAAATATTATGAAAAGATATGGTGTTATCAGTCTAGGTATTGTAGTAATACTACTCTGTGTCGGATTTATTTTTGCAGAAAATATTGAAGAATATAATTTAGACAACACACAAAAACTGACTATTCCTGAATTTTTTTCTAATGTAACAAGTTTTTTTAATAAAGAATATTCAAATAATAATTCAATTGTTCATTTTATTCAATTAGATTTTCAAGATACTTCTGTTTTAGCAGATAATATTAATCGTACATTAGATAATGTAGATTTAGAACATGTCCAGGAGATTGGGGGGAAAATTTATGTTATTTACCCCAATTATATTGAATGGACAAGCCAGAGTAAAATAATTCATATAGAAATTTATTCTGGAAATGCTGAATTATTAAATAATTCTATTTTTAATTATTATAGTAGTTTATATCCTAGTGATTTAGATAACTATGCGAGTCCTCCAGTCCAATCAAAATCGATGAATATGTTAATATTAGCTTTACAATCTAGTAGTCAGTGTGATAGATGTGGTGAAGGTTTATTTAATAATTGTGATAAAGATGAATGTTATGGTTTAGGGTCTTCTTGTTATCTAGGTTGGGCTTCATGTACTGGATGGGGAGATTGTTGGTGTTATGATGGTTCAAATATCTTTAATGGAAATGACGATTACTGCAAATATAAGGGACAGAGAAAAAATGGATGTTCAAGAAATGAATATGATTGTGATTGGGACTCTGAATGTGCTTATGGACTTTCCTGTAAAGGTCCTATAGGCGGAGCTGCAGATGGATGTTGTTATTCTTATGAGGCATGGGATACTAATTCTATGTCTTGTTATGACCCAAGATTAAGTCATGGTCAATATGACTGTGATTGGGACTCTGAATGTAAACCTGGATTAGTCTGTGATGGTAAAACTGCAACAACTGACTTTAATGATGAAGGTTGTTGTTATAATTATGAAAATTGGAATAACAATGCTAAAGTTTGTAATTATGCGATTTATGGAACTGTTTATAATTCTGTATTAAATTCCAATGGAGCTTTTACTCAAACACCTTATTCTAACTTGAAATTAGTTATTAAGATAAGTAATCATGAGGCTTCATGGTTAACAACTAATTATGTTGAGACATCGACAGATTCAAGCGGAAATTTCTATTTTAATCCTGAAAGATATATTTCTAGTTGGAATTCATTAGCATTTGGAGTTAACCTATTTAATTGGAAAGTTGATAATATCTATGCAGTTCAAGGAAATGAAGTTATTGGTGAATGGACCAATGATTTTAATAATGGTTTTTGGGGAGGAGAAGATTCTGGTTATCAATCAGGTTTAAGGTCAAGACATCAGATAGTTATGATACATACAAATATGCCTTATTGGAGGATAAGTGAATTTTCAAGTAATACTGCGATGGTTAAATCTATGGCGATTCAAACAAATGAGCAACAGCAGAATATAATAAATCCTCCAACAAATATGCTCTCAAATGAAAAAATGACTTCAAATAAAATTGTAGGAACTCTTATAATAAAAGATGAGGGAGATTATAACTTTAAAGTTTCTTCTAGTGGAGGAGTTAAATTATTAATAGATGGCAAGGAAATTATTAATGACTGGAATGACCCTATAAATAATACTTATGAAAGATATGGTAAAGTTTATCTTTATAATGGAAATCACACCTTATCTCTTGATTATTATGAATATGAAAATAATCAAAGATTGAATATTGATTGGGAAACACCTAAACCAATTAAAGTAAATCAGCTATATGAAGTTTTTATTCCAAGTGATATTAATCAAAAAGACTATCCAAATCCTTCGGAAGGACAAAAACTAATGGCTACAGCTCAAGTCCTTTCAGCATCTTCTTCGTATACTGATAATCAAGATAATTATCAAGTATCTTTTATTGAAGACCCAAAAGTATACGAGACATCAAAATCTTATACTCCTTCCAGAAGACCTCTCTTGTTAGTTCATGGAATGGGTGGAACTGATGGATATTGGGATAATTTGTATCCCTATTTTTCAAATGATTTTGATGTATGGCAATTTTATTATCCAAATGACCAAGAGATAAAATATTCATCTGCATTACTAAGAGAAGGAACTGATTTTATTTTAAAAAATTATAATTCTAATTCTGTGGATATTGTTTCTCATAGTATGGGTGGATTAGTCTCACATGGATATAGTTCAAATTTAGGACAAAGTCCAAGTGGAATTAGAGTTAGTTATGGAAATAATGTAAATAAAATTATAACCTTAGCATCTCCTCTTTATGGTTCTCATCTTGCAAATGTTATTTCTGAAACAACAGACTTTGGATTTGGTTGTAAAGCTACAGAATTTGTTAATAATATAAGAGAAGGTATATTTGGTGGAGTTCGAAGTGATGCTCCTGCATATAGGGATATAGCTGTAGGAAGTAATTTTACTTTCCAATTAGGAAATAAAAATTTGAATGCAAATATTAAATATTATACTATAGCCGGTACAGATGCTTATACTCTTGTAAAAGTCTGTAGAGAGGCTGATGATAATACCATGGATGGTTTAGTATCAACATCAAGTGCTAGTTTATTAAATAAAAACATAGATTTATACACGATCTATACAACACATTCAGGATTTACATATACTTGTTCTGATACTTTAGCTTATTTGTTTGCCTGTATTCCATTAGTATCAACACCTTCTCCATTACAACAGATTTCAAACATGGTCTATTCATTTACAAAAGGAACAAACCTTAGTTCTAGTAATTATCAATATAAATTGACAAATCTTAACTATAATCCTTATACTGAAGGCGCAGTTCTAATAAAGACCAAAGAAAATGTATCTGGTGTAAAATTAAAATTTATATCTACAAACAAAACATATTATCTTTATAGAAATCAATTTAACCCTATCTGGTACTTCTGGGGAAATTCCGGTCAAGATGGATTAAATATTCCTCAAGGAAAATATGAGGTTTTGGTTGGTAATGCAACAAAAGGAAAGGAAATATCGATATACCCTGCTCAAACATCTATATACGATTTATCAATCTGTACACCTAATTGGACTTTAATGAATAATTGGAGCTCATGCCAGAAAAACAATCAAACAAACAAAGATTGGATAGATACCAATTATTGCGGTGATAATTCAACAAAACCTTCTAAAGTTATCCAAACTTGTGATTATTGCCAACCCAATATATCAAACCCTCTTTATACAGAATGGTCTATTTGTTCAAATCATTTAAGGACTAAAATAAAATATTATAAAGATTTGAATTATAATTCTTGTTGCATCATAACTAACCTAAGCTCCGATTGTATAATAAATAATAAATCTTATCAGAATATTACTGAAACCGAAGATTGTGATATTCCCTCCCTTAGTTTAAGTATACTTGAGCCACAAGACAAGATTTACGATTCTGGGAAGTTAAATTTGAAAACAAATTCAGATAGTAACATAATCAAATTAGAAACTATAGATTATTATAGTGGAAATAAAAATCCAAGATGGACTACATTATGTTCTAAGAACTGCAAGACTTATGAGAAGAAAATTAACTTTAATGATGGAAATCATAGTCTAATTGTAAGGGGAACTTCAGATAAAGGACTGATTTATACTAGTAATGTTTCTTTCATAATTGATACAAAAGATCCACAAATATCAACTACAAAACCTTCAAGCAATAAATATACAAATGGCTCGAATTTCTATATTAAATATACTGAAGCTAATTGCCAAACATTAAAGATATTAATAAATGGGCAAGAAGTTCTATCACAGGGCTGCACATCAGGAAAGAATATTGAAAAAGTTATTCCCTTAGATATAAGTTCATTTAATGGGCAATTGGTTAGATATCAATTTATTATTTCAGATATTGCTAGTAACACATATCAATCAAACCCTACAAAAATAAAAGTCGATACAACTGCTCCTGAAATAAAGAATCTAAATGTTTCAGTTTCTGGAAGATATGCTTATTTTAAGATGACTGTTTTAAATGAAAATAAAGACAGTTTTAATAAGGTTGAATACAAAGACAACTCTGATTCAAGACCTTCCTGGAAATCTTTATGTACAAATTTAAAGAATGAAATTTGTGAGAAAAAAATATCATTCAGAACTGGAAATCATGATATGATTATAAGAGCATTGGATGATGCTGGAAACAGCGATACTAAAAATATTAGTTTTATGATTTAATCTCGCTTTATTAATTTCCATATTCATTTATAGAGCTCTTTAAATACTAATTTCTCCTCGGTAAATTAGCTAAAAATAATTTGCTATTAAATACCGCACACAAAAAGGAATAGAACTTTTCCATTGAATCGGGCAGCGGCGTATTACTATTCTAATCTCAAATAACCGGCTTACCTTTCGTTGATTTAATCGCATTAATTATGTCGGGAATTGAAAACCTCATGATTTATCATGTGGTCGTAGCAAATGTTACAGTTTTCAATTCTCGAGCACAAGAAAATTCTTTCAGATGAATTTTCTGTGCAGAAAATCTTTCTGAAAAGATTTTCTTGCCATCAAAATTTTTCAGAAAATTTTGTGGCGCCGAAAACTTCTGAAAGTTTTCGTGCGCATCCTAAAA
>JAUYDD010000062.1 GCA_030704765.1 Nanobdellota archaeon
GAAAAATCGCCTACTCCATCCTGAAGGATGGAGTTTGATCGGCGATTTTTCTGATTCGGAAATTTTTAGGATGCTCGGAAATTGAATGCAAGTAAACTACCTCATCTTAAAAGATGAGGTTTTCAATTTCCGACATAAAATACAATTCTTTTTAAACCCTGATTTTTATAATTTGTTATGAGCAAAAAAAATAAAAAACAAAAGCGCACTCATATAAATAGATATGCAAGCCATAGCCATGCTGAAGAAGAATTTAAAAAAAAATTAGCACAAGAGAAAAAAGCATCAGAACAATCTTCTTATACTCATCTATCAACTCATTCAACTCCTTCTTATAGCACTTCAAGACCTACTACTCTTTTATCACAAAAAAGTCCTATGTCCTCTAGACAAGGCTTAGAATCATCTTTATCAAGAGCTCCAGAACAACCAGCGGACAACGAAGTAATAGAATATGGAAGTTGGTGGTTATGCAAAGGATTAAAATTCCAAATGTGTTTAGAAAGTGATCCAAACACAGGTTTTGCAAAAGAAGAAGTTCCAAAAATAGCTCCTCAATTAACCAGGTTTGCAGCTAGTCCTGTAGTTCGTGAATTTGCTTTAGTTAACTCAAATAATCAATCTTTTTATGTTGTGGTTGAAAAAAGAGGATATGTTCAACTTCCCTATGCGGAGACTCGGGACAGGGAAGGAATAGAGTATTATGGATGCAGAAGAACAAATAAACCAGAAGAAATACCCAGTTTTAGAAGATAATATTTTTAATATTAATAACTACATTTTAATAAGATTTTTCCATTCTTTTTATTAATAAAAAGAATCCTTCATAAAAACAAGATATAAAAAACAAAAAAAAAGAAATTAATAATAACTTGTTTCTCCGAATTCTTCAGTTTCTGCTGGTCTCTTAGTCAAAAGCACTATTAACACTATCAATAGCACTACGAAGATTATCACAAGGATAACAGTCAATACAAGTACTGTATTGTTACCAGTAATTGATGTTGTACCTATTCCTGTAGAAGTACTAGGCTTTTCCACATTAACTGTGAAATCAACTTTTCTTTCTAGTCCAGACTCTGTATTAACATTAACTGTAACTAGGTGTGTACCTTCTTCTGCGCTATTAGTTGCTTTAACTTTTACTTTAACAGTCCTTGATGAATCAGCTCCAACTGTAACTATTGGTTCAGTGACTTCTACAATCAAACCTTTTGTCTGTTCTGGTGTTATTGAATAAACAACCATTCTGTCATTAGGGTTGATTAGAACAACATCGAATGATGTTTCTTCACCAACAGCTATTGATCTTGAAGTTGTAGCAGGAAGAACTCCTGATTGTACACCTTCAACACCAATCTTCTGCTTTACAGTTGTACTTGTGTCATAATTGTAGGCTTCCACTATTATGTTGTATGTACCTGGAACAGCGTTTCTTGGAACATTAAGATAGACTACTTTATTATTGGCATTCCTTATGTTGTCATAAGTTTCTTGCTCAACTGGCTTTAAGTCACCATAGTAGATCTTTCTTTCTACACCAAGTTCTGGTATTGAAGCTTTTACATATACATTGTTAAGCCTTTCATTACCATTGTTCTCAATTACAACATCTAGTGCTACTGTGCTTCCAGCTGTTACTCTTAATGGAGAATCTACTGAAAGTATGTTTAAGCTGTAAAGGTCTTTTTGCAAGACAACAGTATATTCAGCATTAACTGAATCTGCATCTTTAGAGCTTATCTCTACTTTAACAGTGACACCTTCATCCAAGTTATCCATATCCATTGTTGATGGCAACTTAAGAGAGAATCTTTTCACATAATTGCTTCCATTGATTATATGGAATCTTGGTGTGAAAGCTCTTATCTCATCTTTGTATCCATCAATTGATACTTCAACTCTTACATCAGAAGTATCTTCATTTGCTTTGAAGTATACTTCAACTGGAACAACATTTGAAACTTCACCTGCAACAACAGTTGAAGAATCACTAGCTACAATATCATTTATTTCTACTTTTGAAATAGAAACAAAGTCACTTGCAAGCACTGTGTTCAAAGTCAAAGCTAGGGCTAAAAATACTAAAAAAGAAACCAAAATTGCTTTGCTTTTCATTGTTAAGCTTTGTTAAAATTTAATTATAAAAAGTATGGTTTTTTGCTTTATAAACATTTCTATAATGTAATAACTATATAATAATTACAAAAAGAGAAAGTTTTATAAAGTATACTCTGGTATACCGATGTATGACAAAGATAACCACAATAAAGATAACGTCGGAAACACGTGAAAGATTGAATAAATTAAAAGAATATGAAAGAGAGACCTTTAATGAAGTCATAAACAAGATTTTTTATGTTTTAAACACTCTAAAAAAGAACCCAGAAAAAGCTCAAAGGGTGCTTTTAAATATAGACCGTAGGATCAAAAGAAAAGATATTATAAATAAAAAAATAAAATCTAGAAAATAGAATTAGTTTTTATTTAGGAAACGCATACAAAAAACAATGTGTTTACTATACAACTATTCTTTTAAACTATTTTTCTAATAAGTTTTTATGGTGAAAAATCTTATTACAAAAACACTAAGAAAACTAAAAAAACTTTCTTTAGAGATTATAGTTGATGCATCAGCAGTTACTTCTTTAGGTAATCCTGTTTATTCACTAATTGAAACCCAGTTTTTAGGATTTACAGATCAAGAGTCAATAAATGCAAAATTATATGGCACTGCTATTAGTTATTTGGGTTTAGGGTATATTTATGCAAGAACTATGGATTTATCGCAAAAACTTTTTGGAGTAAAAGATAAAAAATCTAAATCACTGAAAAAGCTTCATGATATTTTATATACGGGGGCTTTTAATTTTGTTTTAACATCTGGTATTTATTATAAATCAGGAAAAACTGATTTAAAAGAACTTGGGATAATAGCAGGTATAGCAACATTAATTGGATTTGCATTGGGTATTCCTAATAGATATATATTAAATGTTTATCATGATTTATGTGGAATAAATACAGGAAATCCGGATATATTAAAAAATCCTATTTCTATTCCAAAAATACTTATGGCAACAGGTTTAACAACTGCTTCTGCAGCTGCAACTTACTCATATTTTTGCATAAGAGGTAGTATTTAAATCTTTTAAATCCCCTTCCAGAGCTTCAATCCTTCTAAAGAATCATCTAACATATCAGGGCTTTCATTGATTATAACAATATCCTTGTCTTTTGGAAGGTTTTTTAATAATTCTACCCAAGCTTGTTTAGGAGTCTTAAGATGTTTTCTTTCTCCTTTATCAGAATATTCAATTCCTGAAAAATGGCAGTGCCATTCTTTGTAGTGTCCAAAGAGTTTTTTTATTTTTTCATAATCCACATTCTTATCTCTTGCTAAAATATGCGCAAAATCAATGCAAAACGCACATCCTGTGTCTTTAGCTAGATTAGCAATTTCATCCATACTTCCAAAAACATTCACTTTTCCCATAGTTTCAGGAGCTATTTTGATTTTCCATTTGTTCTTCTTGATTGTTTCTTGAAGTTCAACTACTTCTTTTTTAATGTTTTCATAAGTTTTTTCAGGTTTCATTCCACCATAATAACCAGCATGAAAAACAACCCTATAAGCTTGCATTCTTTCACCAATTCTGCAGCAATCTAAAATTCTTTCTTTGCTTTGTTTTATCTTGATTTTTTCTTTAGAATTCAGGTTTAACCAATAAGGAGCATGAATACTAAGTTTTATTCCAAGTTTATCAGCTGCTTTTCCAATTTCTTCAGCATCTTTTTCAGATTTTATATAAACTCCATAAGTAAAAGCTATTTCACAAGCAGAAAGCCCAAGCTCGTGATATTCTTCTAATTTTGCAATTGCTTCTTTTACAGGTCCAAGCCCTGCTGGGCCGAAACGAACGCTCATGTGAGTTTCCTTCCTTTACTGAAATTAACTGTCATTTTATATGTTTTACAAAAGTCATTATAGTTAATAAATATTTTGAGGCAACAAATTAATTAAAATCAAAAAAACAATGGGCCACCACACCCTAAAGGTTTTTTGCCACGGCAAAAAATCGCCTGCTGGCGAGTGTGGTTTGATTGGCCCTTGTTTTTAGGATGCATGAAAATTCTTTCAGAAGAATTTTCTGCACAGAAAAT
>JAUYDD010000223.1 GCA_030704765.1 Nanobdellota archaeon
CCCTAAAGGTTTTTTGCCACGGCAAAAAATCGCCTGCTGGCGAGTGTGGTTTGATTGGCCCTTGTTTTTAGGATGCTCAGAAATTAAAACAAACTAACATCCACATCTTAAAAGATGTGGTTTAATTTCTGACATTATAAAAAAACATATGACTTGATAGAAAAACCTCTTAGAGAAATAGGAAATTCAGCTTATGGTGAAGGAAATTGCGACCCTGAAGATGGATATGATATATGTTGTTATGGAAGAATTCTTGGTTGTGGATATGGAAATGAATGTTCATGCACACCTGCTCCTAGTGATGAAGAAAAAAAAGAAGATTGCTATGTTGCAATTCCTGGAATAAGCAATGCATTTGCAAAACCAACTATATATATTGAATGCAAGTGTTTTAAAGATATAAAAGCAGACACACTAGAAGAACTCAAAAAAAACCTTGTAGGATGCCCTAAGATTGTAAAAACTGAATTTAAAAGATGGACTCTTCAAACCTTTATTAATATTCAACTGAATAGTATCTGGGAAGATATTGATAGTATTAAACCCCCTCCTATGACTATAGAAGAATGGCAGAAGGTAAAAAAAATAATTAAAAGTTATATGCAAAGTAGTTATGGTGCTGGTGATAGTATAACAATAGGCGGGCTTGGAACAGGAACTATTGATGTTAATCAAGTTGTAGGTAAAGGTGAAAAATGCAGAAAAATTAATAATCAAATAACTGGCGAAGATGCGCAGCTTATGAATAAGTTATATGATATAATAATAAATCAGATACCTAATCCTGATAACAAAAAAACTCCTGTTGAAAACATATTCAATAGTGATACTTTTAAAAATAGAAAAAATTTAAAATGCGATTGACAGATTGCACACTTAAATCAAAGATTTAATTTTTTGATTTCACATAAATGGAACTAATGTGCCTTCTAAGGCTTTTTCTATACTCTTAAGATAAAATAGCATCATTTTATCTGATTTAGAATATTTTTTATTCTTTGGAACAAGCCTCCAAGGAATAGCTTCTTCAAATTCCTTTAATTCTGTGTCTTTTATATCCTTTGGATTAAATCTATCATATTCTCTTTTATCTTTTTTTGATAATTTATTATAATATTTTTTAGTATCAGAATAGATTGTATAGATATCTTCTCTTTCATCACCAAGTATATCCCATAAATCCCTTAATTCTTTATCTTGTTCTTCTGTAATTCCTTCTAATCTTGATTTTCCTAGTTTTGACTTGAATTCAGCTAAGGTATGTTTTCTTGGTTTAGATTCATCACAAGCATTTGCTAATCTATCTAAGCCAAAAGCTCCGACTGCAACAACTGCTCCTTGAACAACATATCCTAAAAATGATCTCCTTGATAGCATATCTGCATAATTTTCTGAACCCATGTTTTATTCTCTTGATTTAATGTTAAAATATAAAATCTCCTGGTTTATAAACTTTTTCATTTAGTAATCACTTAATAGTAATTATATCAAAAAAACAATGTGCCACCACACACTAAAGTGTGTGGTTTGTTACAGGCACTTGTTTTTAGGATGCAAGAAAAAACCATAAAAGTTTTTTCTGCACAGAAAATTCATCTGAAAGAATTTTCTTGTGCTCGAGAATCGAAAACTGTAACATTTGCTACGACCTCACGATAAATCATGAGGTTTTCGATTCTCGACATAATTTGATTTAATCTAAAAAATAATCTTTATAAATGAATCATTACTAGTTATAATATGAAAAAAAGGAAAAAGAGAAACATCAATCAAGGAAAAAAATATTCTAAACTCATTTTTATAGGATTTTTTTCTATAATAATTGGATTGTTTCTCATAACTATTGCATATAACCTGACTAGTGAAACAAAAAACATAGGCAAGGAATATCCTCTGCCTAATATCAATGAATGCAAAAGCCTTAATGATGGAGAATTATGCAATTATGATATTAATAACAACCAATATCTTGGAGTATGCAAAGCTAAGAAATGCGAGATATGCAAGAACAATGCAGGCAATCAATGCAGTAAATGTGAAAAATGTGTTCTTATATATGATGTGCCTAGTTGCGATAGCAGTTATTATGAAGGCTTAGAGTGTTTTAACGGAGAATCTAAAGGTGAATGCAGGTTCGGCGTATGTCTTGCTAATTGACAGACATTTAATTCTTCAAAAAAGAGATTTTTTTTATTTAAAAGTTTAAAATCATATCCTAAATCTATTGCTTGTTTTTTTATTATATTGGGTTTAGACAAAGATGAAAATAATAACAAGATTTCCCCATTTTTGTTTAAACGAGGTTTTGCCTGTTTTAAAAATTTGATTATTAATTCATAACCATATTTTCCTGCTGTTGTATCGAAGTTTTTATCATATTTATCTTCAGGAAGATAAGGAGGATTAAACACGATTAAATCGAACTTTTGATTTGATTGAATATTGGAAAATAGGTTTGATTCTATAACTTTTATTTTTTGTTTTTTTAAAGCCTTAACTGATTCTGGATTTATATCTGCTGCTAAAATATTATTAAATCCTTTATCTTTGCAGGTTTTTGCTTGAATTCCTGAGCCTGATCCCATATCTAAAATAAATATGTTCTTGTTTTCTATATTATTTAGATATTTTATCAATTCTTCCTGCATTAGATAAGAATCTTCTTGAGGCTCATAGACTGTCATTTTATTTTCTTATTATCCTTATAACCAGTGTTATCAATAATAAAAGAGTTATTAGTGATGCAATAAACAAATAAAGATTATCTAATATGAAACCCTTCAATGTTGGTGCAACTCCTGCAAGTTTCATTGTCCTAAGTTCAGTATATTCATCTTCAGAAACAGTCTTCTCTATTTTTTTTACCTCTTCTTCTAATTTATTATATATATTTATTTTCCTTTCTTTAGATATGAGGCTATATTGCCAATCTATAAAATCTTGTTCATCATTGAACTCGAAATATTCATTATCATCAAAAGCATAATAAGCTCTTGAATTGTTCTTCAAACCATAATAATCAAAATATTCTTTATTAAACAATATCAATTCAGATTTTATCCTAAGTGTGTCTGTCTTATCTTTAATAAGCCTTTTTATTTCTTTATCTTTTTGGTCATAATAAATATAATTACCAGATATATAACAAAAAGTTGTTATATGAGTTGAAAAAATCACATTATAACATTTAATATTTTCATCATATGCTAAAAATAAAGAAAGCAGTGCTGTTGAAAAATCTTCACAATCTCCTGACCTTCTTGTAAAAGTTTCATATGGAGATTGCCAATAATTCTCTTTATCAATGCCCCAATCTATCACATATTTAGTATTATTATCAAGATGTTTATTTATTGTTGATAGGTCATTAAAAGTAATATTATTTAGAATAATATTGTTCAGATAGTATTTTGCATTATCTTTTTGTATAAACCCAAGCATCTCTCTTTTTATTGGATTATGAATCTTTAGCTTGGTCTTGAAGAGGAATTCAGAATCAGACCTGAAATAAGATTCATCTATTGCAATATTTTTCCAAGAACGGTCAAAATAATAATCAGAATCTTTATTAAAACATTTCCCTAATTTTCCGAATAAAGTTATATTCTTATTAGTATTATTAAGGAACTTCTCAGTGTAATCTCTATAACTAAGATTGTATATTCCATTTTCTGCCTTTCCTATCAAGGTTTCTCCTATGAACAAGAATCCATCTAGACTGCAGTTAGTATTTTCATCATAGAAATACAATGTAACTTTTTTTTCAGGTTCTTTAATAGCATAACCTGTAAATCTTATATAAAACAGAGAAATCAATATTATAACTAATACAAGAACAGAGAGTGAATATGCAAAGGTCTTTTTTTCCATAAAATATCAAGCAAATGCATGTATAAAAATCTTTTATTATGTCGGAAATTGAATGCAGGTAAACTACCTCATCTTAAAAGATGAGGTTTATTTTCCGACATAATATATTTTTTATGGATATTTTATTTTATACCCAGAGCATTTGACAAGAATTTCAATATAGGATCTTTGAAGATGAATGTTGATATCAATAATCCTACTAAAACCAAAAGAATAACAAGAAGAGCTATTTCTTTTTTATAACTAGGTCTTTGAATTCTTTGTTGCGTCTGTGCTGGCAATTGTCGAGAATTATTCTGTGCTTGAACAGATTGTAATGGCTGTACTTGTTGAATCGGCCTATTCTGTGTTATTACTGCTCCTGTACTGATATTTTTCTTTATTGCATTTACATCCTGAGATATGACAGATTTTTGCAGGTTTTGTTGCTGTATTGGCTGACTTGCTGCAGTGATTGGAGGTTTTTTAATTTCTTTGCCTAAAACATTCTTTTGAGAAGGAAGAGTCAGATGTTCTTCAGGTTTTGCTTGAAGATTTACAATTACTCCCTGACCTACAAACTTTGATGCTTCATCTACTTCTTTAGGATTGTATCCAGTATTTTTCAGAATTATAACAGCAGTATGCAAACTATCACCATGGTCTAGACTATTTTTCAATGCTGTCAAAATCTCTTCATTTACCATCTTTTTATAAATATATGGATAAATAGGTTTTTATTCTTTATGTTTTAAATATTGATTAGAGTTTTGAAACAAACTTTATAATGTCAGAAATTAAACCACATCTTTTAAGATGTGGATGTTAGTTTGTTTTAATTTCTGAGCACAAGAAAATTGTTTTATGCAATTTTCTGTGCAGAAAATTCTTCTGAAAGAATTTTCATGCATCCTAAAAACAAGG
>JAUYDD010000236.1 GCA_030704765.1 Nanobdellota archaeon
TTAGGCAAGACAAAAACAAAATATGTCAAATTTACCTGCATGCCATGGCAGCCTGAAACAGGAGGATTAAACTGCGATTTGTGCAATACAAATGACCCTCTTGGAGTGCCTTGCTCTGAATACAGGTGCAAGTCATTAGGGCAGACATGCGAGTTTATTAATCCAAGAACAGAAGATGAAAAATGCGTTAAAAATGATCCTGCTGATATAAGCTCTCCTAGAATAAAACCTCTTTATAGTAATATAACTAGCGGATATAAATATGATAAAGTCAGTGATTCTAGTTTTGAATTAAAAACAAACAATGGAGAATGCATTCCTGAATATACTTTTTTAGAGTTTGGAATTGAAACAGACAAGCCTGCCAGATGCAGAATTGGAACAGATGTACTTCAAACTTATGATGAAATGCCTGAATTTTTTGGAGGGAAAAACTCATTCATTATAGACCATACAATGCAGTTAGCTATTCCAAGCCCGAGCGCATTTAAAAATAGATATAATTTAACAGATGAAGAAACAGAGGCTTTAGGGCAGATAAATTATTTTGTTATATGCGAGAATGTTAATGGAATTTCTAATACAATTCCATTTGCAATAAAAACCTGTGTTGAGCCAGGGCCTGATTTAACAGCTCCTATTGTGACAAAAGTAATTCCTGAAACTGGGTATGTTAAATATAGTGAAACAGAAAAAGAAATACAAATTTATACAAATGAGCCTGCAAATTGCAAATGGTCTGTTGAAAACAATAAAAAATACGAAGATATGGAAAATACAATGTCTTGCCTGACAGATATTGAAGAGTATGGATTATTTGGATGGCCTTGCATTACTAATTTAACAGGAATTGATACTAATAGTAAATTCTATATTAAATGCAAAGACCAGCCTTGGTTGCCTGAAGAAAATCAAAGCAGGAATGCAATGACAGAAAATTATGAATATAATTTGCAGGTTTCTAAAACTCCTTTAATAATTGAGGATTTCAGAC
The DNA here is from genome assembly GCA_030704765.1 of Nanobdellota archaeon. GTDB lineage: Archaea > Nanobdellota > Nanobdellia > Pacearchaeales > GW2011-AR1 > ARS1285. The sequence goes on from JAUYDD010000236.1 coordinate 995, forward strand.
CTGAAAATGGAAAAGAGATTTTATCAGGAGTAGAACCTGTTGTAGTTGAATTTAAAATTAAAACATCCGGAGGAATTGATGGAACTTCAACTTGCAAGTGGGAAGGAAATGGATATACTGATTATTTCTCTGAAATAAATGAGCAATTCCATATCTATATAGTTACAAGCGCAACAAGAGGAACTTATGATATTAAGTTTGCTTGTGAAGATGCTGCAGGCAATGTTGCTGAAAATTCAACTTCCTTTAAAATTAAAATTGATAGCAATGGGCCCAGAATAACCAGAATGTTTTATTCAGGAGGCTTGAAAATAGTTACAGATGAAAACGCAGAATGCAGATATGCTTTTAGCAACAAAATAAGTTGGGAAAACTCAACAATCATGTCAGGAGCAGGATTAGAGCATACATCAGACTGGCAATTAAAAAATTATTATGTTCAATGCAGTGATGAATATGGAAATAAAGGAGGAAAAATTGTAATTAAGCCATATAGTTTAATCTGATAAAAAATTAAACTAATAATAAAAACGATATATAGTTATAGCGATCAGCATCAAGCTATGCAAGAGAAGTCCAAGCTTAATCTGCTTCTCTGCAAAACTTAAATCGTTTATTAGATTACCAAAATAATACTAAGAGAAAATCAGCAATAATAAAAAGGATATACAATTATGGCAATTGACATCAAGCTAGATGATGATTGCCTCAAACAAAAATTGTTTAATATAATATTAAATATAAATAAACAAATTTATAAACGAGGACGTCGTTAATAAAAATATGAAAAAAAATAAAATAAACAAGATAAAAAAGCCTATTGTAGATATCTTAAAAAAGCATAAAATAAGAAAAGCAGGAATATTTGGAAGTTACGCAAGAGGAGAGGAAAATAAAAATAGCGATATTGATATTTTAATAATGCCTACAGAAGGCATGGGTTTGGAATTTGTTGAAATTGCATTAGAATTAGAAAAGAAGCTGGGCAAAAAAATAGATTTAGTTAGTTACAGGGGAATTAATCCTCATTTAAAGGAATATATTTTGAAAGATGAGGTTAAAATAATATGATTAAATCAGATATTCCTTATATGAATTATATAATTGATATAATCAAAGATATTGAAGATTCTATGAAAGATACATCAAAAAATAATTTTAACAAGGATAAAAAAGATGCTAATATAAGAAGGCTTGAAATAATAAGCGAGTCTATAAAGAATATTTCAGCAGAGCTAAAGAATAAATATCCTGACATAGAATGGAAGAAATTTGAAAATCTCAAATACATATTTATGAATAACTACTTTGGGGTTGACTTAGATATTGTCTGGGAGATAATAAAAAATGACATTCCTAAACTAAAACAGGAAATAGAAGAAATTATAAATAAAGAAAAACAAGTAAATTAATAATAATCAAATAATATTAGTTTATGCAAATAAGATGAAAAAAGAGAAAAATAAAAAGGGGCAAATTACAGTCTTTATTATATTAGCTTTGGCAATTGTTGTTGTTTTGCTTTTATTGTTCTTGGGAAAAGATAAAATCACATCTATTATTTCTGAAAAAACTCCTGTTGAACAAATTAAAGAATGCATGCAAGAGCCATTAAAAACAGCTCTTGATAAAATAAGTGTTCAGGGAGGAAGCCTTGACCCTAAAAATTATTATTTATATCAAGGAAATAAAATAGAATATTTATGTTATGTAGAAGAGAATTATGTTCCGTGTGTAATGCAGAAGCCTTTGCTAAAACAATCTATTGAAAAGGAATTAGAAACTTATCTGCAGCCAAGAGCCAGGCTTTGCATTGATGCTGCCAAGAGTTCATTGCAGAAAAAAGGATATTCTGCAAGCTCAAAAAATCCTGCTGTAAAAGTTTCTTTGATTCCAGGAAATATTTTAGTTGATATGGACACAGACTTAACTGTTGTAAAAGGCTCTACAGAGATATACAAATCTATTAAAACAGATTATTCTTCCAGATTATATGAGCTAGTTATGGTTGCCAGTTCAGTGTTAAACTGGGAAGCTAGATATGGGGATGCAGAGACAATGAATTATATGATTTATTATCCTTCAATAAAAGCTGAGAAGAAAAAGCAGGATGAGGGAGCAACAATCTATATTTTAACAGACAGGACTACTTCAGATAAATTTATGTTTGCAGTCAGGAGCCTTGTTGTTCCTCCCGGATTATCATAATAAAAAAATAAACTAATAAAAACAAGAAATCAATAATAAATGAAAGCTAAATTACCAATAATATATAAAAC
>JAUYDD010000021.1 GCA_030704765.1 Nanobdellota archaeon
ATTAAAACTTCCTGTAAATTTATTGCTTAAATTACCTATTGGCTCAAAACCTTTTCCATTGTTCCATGTCTTTGTTTCATAACAATTAATATCGTTCTGCAGCATATAACTTGCAGTTAAATCATTTTTCATGTTTTGAAGTTCTTGGCAGTGGAGAATTGGAATTGTTGTTTTTTTTATGAATTCTGCTTGGGTAAGTTCTTTATCTTCAGTAATAATTTTCTCAAATAAACTATCACCATTAGAATCTATCTCAAGAGTTACTCCTTCTCCTCCTTGAGAAATGACTCCCCAATCAACAGTATATTGATAAACCGTATTATTTGAAATAGGAATATCAAACGCATCGAATTTATCAGTTGATTCTTTTCCAGTAAAAGTTATTGTTAATCCATATATTCCTGCAGTTGTACCAACAATATTATAATGATAAACAGATGAAGGATCAGATAAAAAAACAGTCTTACTTTCATTGTCATAAATTGAAAATGGAATCTCTTCTTTTATTACCCCATTTACTATTCCTGTAACATTTCCATTAGAATCATAAACTCTTAACTCACCTGAGCTATGCTCCTGGATTTTAATAGTTGAGTTTAATGTTAAATCTATTTGAGACAATTCTTTTTTAATAGATTTAAATGTTTCATTATTAACAGGTCTTGAAAAAAAGCTTGTATAACTATCTCCTTTCAGTTCAAGAACTACTTCTTTATTAAATGGATTGAAATCCGATATTTTTTTTACCTCAATTTTATCCCCTGCATATATTTTTGGTGTGGAAACAATTCTGTTATCATTTGAAATAGATATGTAGTATAAATATTCATCATTTTCATGCAAAGAATCAACAGAGGCAGTTAGCCAATAGTTATAGGGAAATGAACAAGGTTCTAAATAAAATACTTCTGCAATCATATTAGAAAAATAAATATTATCAAAAGGATTTATAATAATCTGCTCACCAGCACCTGCCAAATCTTTTACAGGAGAGGGGTATACACCCTGCTGAATTATTGCCCTGAAATTTTGTTCAGAACCTTTTTGTTGTATTGTAATTTTATATTTTGCTACTGAACTAGCATCAATACCTGAAGTTATTAATGTTACAAAAGAATTAGCTACTGCTTCTCCAGTGGGTGATTTAATAGGTGAATCTGAATTAATAGATCCTACTGTAAATAGCCCTAAGAAGAATTTTAAAGGATCCCAATTAAATTTTGCTTTTTCAATATTTTTTACAGTTATCCATCCATCTACATCTCTTATTATATTAGAATCATTAATCACATCAGGAACATAAATAGGAATCATTTTTCCTTCACCAGCTGGAAAAGTTCCATTGGGTATTATTATTCCTCCTCTGTCAATAAGAGGAACACTAGTAAGATAATATTTTGGAACAACCCTAATATCTTTTTCTCTATCATTGACATTTAATCCTGTTCCTAAATCTATATTTGTATTCCAATTCCCTTCCTGCGTTCTATATGTACAAAAGAAATGGTAATTTCCTTGTTTGCTAAGCAAACTATAGATATTTCCTGAATAAGAATAATTACTATAAGGAGCAATAGTTATATTTCTTTGCCAATAAAAATCAATAACTACATTATCTGGATCTCTTCCTCCAACTGTCAATACATCCAGTGTAACAGGGCTTGCTCCATTATTTTTTATCTTGAATTCAGCACTTAAAATATCACTTGTATCATATTCACTTTTTACAGGATTTATTTTTAATGGAGAAGTTATTACTATAGATATAGGAGAGGCTTCTTTTTGAATATAAGCATCTCTTCTGCATGTTGTATTTATAGTTTGCGACCAAGAAACTATTTTATAACCGCTCATAGAAGCTGTAAAACTCCAGGTTCCTACAGATCCTGTAATTGTAACATAACCATTAGAATCTGTTACTACATCAAAATATTTTCCAGAAGCATCTGTTCCATTAACTCTTGCTCCAGGAATTATTTGTCCATTAACACTTCCTTCATGGACATAAAGAGTAAGTGTTGCTTGCGGAAGAGGTTGATTCACAACTATTGTATCCATAGCAAAATTCGTTGCATTATCATCATCAGATATTCCTAATATCGCAGTATAAGTTCCAGGATTAGTGTAAGTATGTATTTTTGTTGCAGGAGGATTTCCATTTCCAGAATAATTTGTTCCATCTCCTGTAACCAAAGCCCATATTGTTATTGAACCATCACTATCACTTGCTCCTAAAGAAAATGTAACATTTAAAGGAGCATTTCCAGTTTTTGGGTCTGCAGATAAAGAAGATATTGGGGGCTGGTTAATAGAACCCACATTTATTGTATCTAAGCAAGCATTTGAAAATTTACCTTTATTATCTTTAACCATAAATGCAACACTATAGCTTCCTGAATTAGTATAATTATAAGTTTTTGTTGCAGGAGGATTTCCATTTCCTGAATAGTCTGCATTTCCATCACCAGTAACATCTAAAACCCAAGCAGCAATACTGCCATCAGGATCATTTCCACTCAAAGAAAAAGTTACAAAAAGAGGTGCTTTTCCAGAACGAGGACTTGAAGATAAAGAGCATGTTGGAATTTGGTTTTTTGCATTTACAGTTATTGTTTTCATGCTAAAAACATTTACATTGCCATTATCAAAAACAGATAATATTGCGCTATATGTTCCGTTGTTTGCATAGGTATGAAATTTTGTTGATGGAGGATTTCCATTTCCTGAATCTGAAGTTCCATCGCCATAATCCAATATCCAATTTGCTATATAGCCATCTGAATCACTTGCATTTAAACTAAATCCAACTGTTAGTGGAGCATCTCCTATCAAAGGGCTTGCAGATAAAGAAGCTGTTGGCGGATCGTTTGAACCTACATTTATTGTATCTAAACAAGGATTTGAATTAGCACCTTTATTATCACTTACTATAAATGCAACACTATAACTTCCAGGATTATTATAAGTATAGGTTTTTGTTGAAGGAGGATTTCCTGTTCCTGAATAGTCTGCATTTCCATCACCAGTAACATCTAATACCCATGCACCAATTGAGCCATCTGAATCACTTGCACCAAGATTAAATGTGACAGTTAAAGGAGCATTTCCAGAACGAGGACTTGAAGATAAAGAGCATGTTGGAATTTGATTTACAGTGCATACTCCATTTGAACATCCATTTGAGCAAGTCTGAACTAATTGCTCATCTGTGTAAGAATTATTAAAACAAGTGTTGCTAGAACAACCTTTATTATAACATGTTCTTGAATGATAAACATTTCCACTTTTGCAATAATTACTTCCAAAACTATCACAATAACTACTTCCACAATCATCACCATGATAACCAGAATTACAGTCAGGAGTCTCACACCATTCTAAACAGCTATCAGCATCGTAATTACCACAAATTTGTTTGTAATTTCCAGAGCATCTTGTTGTTCCTGAAGATGAGCACTCATTTGTGCATAAGCTTGTTGTTGTAAAAGATAGGACATTTCCATGAGACCATCCAGCACTATTATGAGCCCAAGCTCTAAAATAATAAGTTCTTCCAGGAGTTAAACCAGTAAGATAATAACTAAAATAATTTCCAGCAACACCAGTACTGTTTGTCCACCCGTCTGAACAAGAAGATGTAGTTCCCCAATCAAACCTTCTTTCATTAATAGTCCCTCCCCCATTATTAGTTACACGACCATTTAGAGCAGCAGCATTTCCTGACACATAGCTTGCACTTAGGGTTTCAACAGAAGGCAAAGAAGCAGCATTAACAAAACTAATATTAAATAAAATTAAAGATGCAATTAATAAAATCAATGCAAATATTTTTTGATGTTTATTAATTAACATTTTATCTATCCCTCACAAATTGCTCTTCTAAACCAAGTATCAATTCTTTGTATTGCTGATGACCTTTCCCATAATTCTTAGACAGAATACTAGCAGCTACATTTCTTAATTTTTCATACACTGATCTCCAGATATTTTGAGCATCTTCCCTTGATTCTATTGCCTGAACAATTGCAGGTCCTTTTTTTTGATATAACACATAATCTCTTTTTCCGCTAAAAGATTTTAATATATGTTCTTTAGTAAGAATCTTCATTGCTCTAAACTCAAGCGAATCTCTTGGCAAACCAATTGCATCTAAGCAAGCTGTTGTTACATAACAGCAAGAATCTCCGCCTCCACCAGAACTTCCTCCTCCAGATGATCCTGAACTACTGGAATTACCAGAAGACCTATTAGATTCAGCATTTCTTTCTGCCTCTGATCTACTCCAGCCATATCCTTTATATTCTCTATCACTTTCTTTAATAGTTTCTGTGTGGATAGTTGGACCTATACCTAAAATAAATGATGATTCTTTTGAATGTTCATGTTTTCCCATTTTATTTTACTTCCTTACACTCTATTTCATTTTTCATTTTTAATTTCATCTACACTCCCACCATTGAAGTTGGATTTAATCCATAACAAGCTTCTTGTAAAACATTTTGTGAAACATCTTGTAAAGCTCCTTGTAAATTCTTAGATGCAAAGCCATTTACTTTGTAATCCCTAATATAATCCTCAATTTTCTTTTTTGCACCAGGAGATACTCGCATTTCAAAATAAGATATGAACCCCCTACATCCAACTCTTACCCTGAATGTTCTTCGAATCTCATCATAATATTGGATTTTTGCTTCAAATCCATTAACCTTATTTCTTGGAATAAATTTTCCGCTATTTACAGCTTCTACCCCAGCCAAAGATTCTAAATCTCTAAAAAATTCAAACATACCTTTAGGAATTGAATGATTTCTTCCATCAGGCCGTATTGTTTTTTTCATTTTATAATCAAATTTTTTTACATTTTTATTTAATTTCTTTAATCTCCATAGATTTATATATCTTTTCCTTATACTATATATATTACCTTATAATATATAAAAATAGTAAAATTTATATATCTAGGATAATTTATTAAATTAGAAGAAAACAGTATCTGTCTGATGTGAATTGAAAGTCAAAGCCTAGACCTTGATGATGAAAATCATCAACTTATCTCCTCTACAGATGCTCTCACGAATAAATTAATAATTATTAAAATTTATTTAATAAACAAATAACAATAAAAAATGAAAAGAAAAGCAATTCAATTGGCAAATCAAACAATAGTGATAAGTTTACCATCAAAATGGGTAAAAGAGCAAGGAATAAAGAAAGGTGATGATATTGATGTTGAAGAGAGGGGGAAGGAATTAATAATAAATTCTAAGGGGTCTAATGAGGAGGAAAAAATAGAAATTGATATAAGTGGGTTAAATGAAAGAACTGTTAGGTGGATATTGTCAGGATTACAAAAAAAAGGTTATGATGAAATAATAGTAAAATATGACAAATCAATTATTGTTAAAACAATAGAAGAACTAATTAAAGATTTATTTACAGGATTTATTATATCAGAACAATCTGAAAATAGATGTGTATTAAAATCAATATCAAAAAGTCTAGAAAACGAATTTGATACAACCTTGAGAAGAGCTTTTTTGGTAACCCTTTCTATGGGAGAAAGTTGCTTAGAGACAATAAAAAGGGGAAATCTAGGAAATCTCAAAGAATTAATATCTCTCGAACATACTAACAATCAGCTTACTAATTTTTGTGAAAGAATATTAAATAAATGGGGTTATGATGATTATAAACAAACTTGTTTCATGTATGTTATTGTATGGAATCTAGAAAAAATTTGTGATGAATATAAATACATCTGCGAATATCTATCTGAAAATAATAAATTAAAAATTAGAAAAGAAGTCATTGAATTATTTGAGAAAACAAATATTTTCCTAAATTCTTATTATGAAATATTTTATAAGTTTGATATAAAAAAATTAAGCAAATTAGCTGAAGAAAAAAAGGAAATCGAAAAAAAAGCTATAAAATTTTATAAAACAAAAGAATGCAAGGAGACGATTATTATAAATCATCTTTTAAATATTATATCTAAAGTTGTTGATTTTTCTACTTCTATGATTATCCTAAAGATGTAAAATCAGGCTGCTAAAGAATTTATAATTCCATTCAGTCCGTTCTTTATTTCTTCATATTGTGGAGAATATCTATTATAATACCAATTATATTCTATTTGTATTTTGTCAATAGCTTGCAATGCCTTATTCAATATAACTGGGCGCTTAGGCTGAATAGCTTCTCTTTGTGGTACTGACCATGCAGCTACAAGTGAAATTGCCCTATGAACAACTGCATTTAGATATCTTAATCTATTTGTATTTGGTTGAGCTGAATTATGTTCTTCAAAAGCCCAATTATAAGACCCAAGATATTTATCCTTTTCCTTATCACTTATGCCCTCTCCATAATCCATTAAATTTACCAAATCAAACTCTGCTGGCACTAATTCATCCTTTCCAAAGTCTATAGCAATTATATTTCCATTAGGAGTAACAATCCAATTTTCTGGATGAGCATCTTTATTAAGAACCAATGTTGCCCCTCTAAAACTATCAATAATAGGTGAATAATTATCTAAAATTTTGTCTTTTGTTGATGTATCAATCTTACCTTGTTTTGCTAAATCTTCTAATTTTCCCTTTATTTTCTGATAATAATCTTCAACTTTTTTACCATCTGTAGGAACATTTGCGTGGATGAAAGCCAGATAATCTACAACCTTTATCAAAACTTCGGATTTTTCTTCCTCACTTCTTTCTTCATCTTTAAGAAAATCATCCAAGGTAATTCCATGTTTCCTTGTCATAGCATAATAACTTCCCGATAATTTTGCATCACTATCTACATGATCAATAATATCAAGAGGTTTTGGGGTAAGATATCCTTTGTCAGGTAATTTATCTTTTAAAGAATTTCTAAGATATTCAGTAACACCCATTTCAACATCTAGACTTCTACGATTTCCATGTTTCAAGATAAAAGTATCTTCTAAAAGACCATGATTATCTATAGATTCACATACAAAATTAGCACTCTCTGAAAGCCGCTTTACTGCCCACTCTTTATTTATAGTATAAATTTTAAGTGCCTCTTTAATATATTCTTGGGAGGTTTTTAAATTAAATTCAGATAAATTATTTACAGATACTCCAAGTATTTGTCCTTCTTCAATATCTTTAGCAAGATAATACAATAAAACAAAAGGATATACAAAATATCCCTGATTTTCCCTATTTCTATCAACACCTTCTTCTAAACTTTGTTTTATCTCTCTAATTCTCTTGCCAATTCTTTCTCTACTAAATCCCTCTTTGGATTCAATATTTAATAAGTCTAAAAGAGCATTTCCTTTTTTACTTCTATTTTCTGAATAATTGTCTCCAGTTTTAGCAGATTGATCCCAATATCTTACAGCCTCTCCTAAGTGCCTTTTTTTAATCGTTTCTTCAGAAGAGATTTCCGCCAATTTATAATGACTTGATGCTATAGAACCATATACTTCATGGTTCACTGGTTTTTTTTGCCCATCTAATAAATCTTTTGCATCTTTATTATTTTGTATAGAATGCTCATATAAACTTTTTTTCCTATTTAAATCATTATTAACTAAATTAGCAAGCCTAAATTGACATTCTGCCAATCTTTTATAATCTTTATACAAATCTTCCGGTTGTTCTTTTACTCTCTCTTCTAAAGCAGTTTTTAATTTTTTTTCAGCATCTTCAAGTTTTTCCCTAATTTCCGCTCCACTATATCTTTTTAACCAATTATTTAATTTAGCTAAATCTACAATGCACATTCCTTGATAGCTTTTATTTCCAGGACTATCATCTCTTGCAAGAGCACTTTTTTTAAAAGCATCTAAAGCGCTTTCTAGGATAATAAACTGAATTTCTTTTGCTAGTTGAGGATTTTTATCTTCCAAAGCAATAATTTTCCTTAATCCACCATTATATCTACTAAAAGTTCCTTCTTCTGAATAATTAGATTTACTCTTCTGGTCTAAAACCCTCTGAATTTTTTCTTTTATTTTTTCAGAAGTCATTCCAGGAACTTTCCCATTACCTATTTCTTCAATCAAAGTTTGCAAATTATAATACTCCCTCCCTATAGCTTGATAATTAAAACTATCTTCATTTTCTAAATCCCTGCTTATCTCTTGGCATGTAATTCCCAATACTAAATTTTCCAAACTTTCTTCTTTTGTGGATATTAAATTTTTTGAACCAACATTAAAAGCAATAGAAAAACCCTGCCCCAAATAGCTATATAATACCTTTGTATTTCCCCTAATTATTCCAGGATTAATAAATTCCAGAGAAGATCTTATCAAACTTAAACCTTTCTTGTAATCTTCTTCTCTATTAGAATTCTCATCAAATAGAGCTCTATTTAAATAAAAAAAACCCAAAATACTATCTGTTTTAAAATTTGGTTTTCCTTTTCTTAATTTTTCTATAACTTCAATTCCTCTATCAATTTTAGGTTTCTTATTTGTGTTATCAATCTTCAAATTTGAATAAAATTTACAAATTTTAGCAAGTTTATAAAGTGCTTCTATTGAACTATCTTTTTCTACTTGCATTATAGAATCAGAATAAGCTCGTTCTAAATATTCTTTCCTTTTTTTAGGATTTTTTTCTAATTGAGCTAAATCAAGGTAAGCTTCTGATCTCCTACCAATAAATTCTACAACTCTTTCATCAGGATATTTTTTCATCAACCCTAATGCCCTATCAAGACACTTTTTTCTAAGTTTAATATTCCGGCTACCTTTCTCAAATTCCATATAAGAGTCTTCTACTCTGGCTACTATTTTTTTAATCTGAGAAATCGCATTCATATTACGAAGAGACTTCCTTCCCAAATAGATAGTTTTTCTAAGAAAATAACGAAGAATTAAATGATCTGTCCCATTAGCTCTTAACTCTCTGAACTTATAAAAATACAATTTAGCATATAAATCTTCAATATCTCCCTCATCCCATTCTTTATCCTCCTCCTCAGCTTCTCTTAATTTTCTCGGAAAATCAGGATCATCTAAGTCAATTGATTCTAATGCTCTTTCAAGTGAAGTTTTCCTGAATTTTATTTCATTCATTTCAATCTTTCAAGAACTCTCTTCCCCTAAGGTAAAAGTCTTAGGATTATATGACTTAAAAACTTTTCTTTCTTTAATCTTTTTTCCAACTCACTTTCATTCATGTTTTAACATCCCCTAAACTCTATTTCATTTTTCCTAATAATGTTCAGGAGTTATTTCAATTATAGGAAATAACATTAATTTTCGGAATTTTTTATGTTATTTCCTAATAATCAAATAACTAATGACTTACGATTATTAAAGTTATTTGATATAATGAAAATTGTTTGTCAGGATGACCCTTGTTCCATATTGCGATATTGTCTTTTGTAGAAGCTCTAGACTTTCCTGTATTTAATGGATAAATTCTTCCAAAGGATTCTCTTCCACCCCATGAATGAGCACCCCCATAAACACAGACTATCAAAGGTTTTTCTTGTTTTGCAATAATTCTTAAAAGAATATCTTCTCTATCTTCAAAGATCATTTCTTCTAATTCTTTATCTTTTTTACCTTTTTTTAAATGGTCTAAAGCCCATGAACCTTGAATATTTCCTCTAAGACTTTCAGCTCCAATAATTTTAATTCCATGTTCAAAAGCAGCTTTTTCTACTCCATCATATTTAAATCTTTCTTTCTTTTGTTTATTATATTCAATATCTTCTTTAATAGCTTCAGGTAATTTATTTTTCTTTTGAACAAGTTCTTCTTTTAATTTAGCAAGATATTTATTTGAACAATCTTTATCATTAGGATAAGATATCTCTGCTTCAATAGCAAACAAAACACTTTTATCTCCTTCTTGTATTTTCTTTTCTAATTCACTTATTTCTTCTTTTAATTTCGCTTCACTGGATATATATGTTTCTTCATCTATTTTATCTAATAAATTATCTATTCTAAAATCATTTTTAAGTTCTTCTAATTCAGGGGACACTGCTTCAGAATAAACTTCTTTTAATCCATTATTTTCATGTAAATAAGATAAAATCCTATAAATATCAAATTGAACAAAAGCAACTTCTTCTTTAGCTTCTTATCAATATTCTCTGCAAGGTGTTTCTGCCTCAGATGTACAAGACAGTATTTAGCATCAGGTGTTAGATATTTGTCAATCTTTTTAGCACCTGGAGTCTCATCTGGAAAATCTAATAAAGCCCTGTTTGCTCCATCAGCAGATTCTACATCAAAATTCCTTGGAGCAACAATATGATATTGCTGATTATATGCATATTCATTTTTCCAAGAGTTATATCTTGATACTCCACATAAACTCACTAGACCAATTAGACCACTAGCAACAACCCCTAAAACTCCTAATAATTTTCCAGACTGTTTTCTTCTGAATATTTCAGGCAAGATTTCTTCATCTAAGTCTTTAAATTCCATTTTAAATCAGGAATAAAGAATATGGTATATAAATTTTACTGATATAAAGATAATGGGACAGAAATGTCCTATTAGAATAAATAAAATAAATCATGCCAAATGCATCGGCAGAATAAAGCAGTATCAATTCTATCCCATCTTCTTTGCGATACTTTCCAACCCAAGACTTTCTTATCCTGAGCCCATCC
>JAUYDD010000090.1 GCA_030704765.1 Nanobdellota archaeon
CAAATTCCCTGTAATTTTTTATTCCACTCATTAATATCCTTTATATCTTCTTCCGTATTTTTTATTTTTTCCAACTGCTCGGAAATAACTTCTTCCAAGTCTTTAACTTTTTTACCTTTCAAAAATATTTTCATCTTTTTCCTCAAACCCAAAACATGAATCTGTAAGGCAATCAACCAGCCGATTAAAATCGCCACAACAACCAAAATTATCGATATTAAATTTTCATTCGAAATATTTGTCATAAATTTAACCCGCTTTCGCTCACCATTTTGCGGACTGCGTCCGCCGAAGCCGAGCTTTAGCGAGGCGAAGACGGAAGGGGTGGGATTCGAACCCACGTTGCCCGTAAGGACAAACCGCTTTCGAGGCGGTCCCGTTATAACCACTTCGGTACCCTTCCATATCTATTCTTAAAATATGTCTTGAATTTATTTTTATGCTTGGGATTTGATGAACCTACTATTTTAAAATAATTCAATATTTCTTTCTCTTTTCTTAAAGATATGGAAAATTTAGTATTTTGAGTGGGATGAAATCCTAATTTTTCTAAATTATTTTTAAAAAATAAAAGTATTGGTAATGACCTGTTTGAAAAATTTAATCCACAATTGTAATAAATTTTATCTTTATATTTGTGTTTATCTACATAAAAACAACCATCAGTATCAAGCAATCCACGAATGCAAGCTTTTGCATATAAATCATTTTCTTTAATCCATTTCGGTATATCAATTTGCTGTTTTACTTTACTGCCAATTTTAAACCAATCTTTTGTTAAAAATTGAACAAGTTTTGTTCTTGAAATAATAATACTTAAAACAGATTCTCTTTTAGATTCTGTCGGGTTTATAAAAAACAGATTTTTAATTAAATTTTTAACATATTCTGCAAAGTTTTTATCATCAAATCTATTTAAGGTAATAACAATTTGCCTCCCTGTAATGGCTCCATCGCCCAAAAGAATTCCAATAAATTCTGCTAAATGTTTTGAACAATGAGGAATATTAATTTTTTTAGCTACAAAAAACTTACTCTTTTTACGTCTATGTGTTTTTATGGCCATTAAAGCACCTTTTCGACATCCTTCTTTTGTCCCTATATTTCCATAAAGTTCAAAAGTTTTTTGACCTCCTTTCATTCCAGCTAAAGATTTTGACCAATTATCATTTAATATTTTATCGGGTTTAGGAATTTTAATATTAAATTCTGACTTACAACGATTTAGTGTGATGCTAGAAATTGTATATTTTCCTGTACGCCAATCAAATAATGTTCTTTTGCTAATTTTTAGACGATCAGCTAATTCCTGCCAAGATAAATTACTTTTAAATTTTACTTGATCAAATAATTGTTTTAATTTATTACGAAAAAATATTAATCTCATTACTTATATTATATCATGTTTTTCAGAATATTTACATACAAGATTCTATCGTTCTGCCAATTATTTTTATTTAACTCTTGTCTGCCAACAAGCAGGTCTCTGGCACTCCTCCATTTGTGGACCCGGGGGGAGTCGCACCCCCGACTCGACTATGCCATAGTCGCGTGTTACTGCTATACTACGGGCCCGAAATCTTTGCCCCTAGGAGGCCTGCCTGCCGGTAGGCAGGAATCGTCCCGACCGCTGTCGGGATCCCGACTGTGGCCGGGAAACTCCATTGCCCTCTAGAGGAGTCGAACCTCTAATCTTTCCCTTAGGACGGGACTGCTTTGATCCATTAAGCTAAGAGGGCCGATAGAAAATATCCTACCACGTTTTAAG